>JASFYZ010000388.1:0-10736 GCA_045046665.1 Desulfobacterium sp. | reverse complement strand
CCTTGGGTTGGGACCTGATCATAGGCGAAATAACCGCTTTCCAGTTTCCGGTTCATCTTTTTATGGGTACAGACATGCAGGGATACAGGAAAGCTCAGCTTGCCGGACTCGTTTAACTCCGTTTCCACATTATTCAGAGAGTTTGCAAGACCGTCTTCATTGAATGAAATGATGACCATGATATTATAGCGATAGGTTATCTCGTTGGGACGCATCTCTGTATCCGGTTGCCAGTGGTCCTCGGTGAAACAACCGTGCAGAATGATATGACGAACCCGGTAGTGGTTGTAATGGAACGGCAATTCGTCAACTTTCTTAGGCGACGATAGAAACTGGACGATAGTTGCCAGTTCTGTTTGTATCTGCTCAGGCAGGTGGCTGATGTCGGTTCTCATGAGCATTCTCCCCGTAAGCCTGATTGTAATGTGGTGGGGCGTGAGAATTCTTTGTGGTAGGGTAAGTTGTTAGTTAACAAGTCGATATAATATGTGCTAAGACGTTGGTTAGTCATAATAGCCTCCAGAAAGGTTGTTGTGATTAGGGCCATGTTGGTGTTCGTCGCACTGGCATGGTCCGTTTATTGAAAAACGCAATCACAATTAATATAAACTTACGGTTTTCATAACTATAGATATATTGATGTAAGAAAAAAGTCAATATGTTTTTCGTTCGTTAGTTGCGGTTTCTGAAATATGGATTATAGTGCCTTTTATGATTACACCTGAACAATGCAGAGCGGCGCGCGCTTTACTTAAAATTGGTCAAGATAAATTGGCTGAAAAAACAGACCTTAGTTCTGTTACCATACGTAAATTTGAAAATCAGACAGCACCATTACGTAAAGCGACAATTAATCTCATCAAGCTTACCCTTGAGGCCGCAGGAATTGAGTTCATTCCCGAAAATGGCGGTGGCCCCGGTGTCAGATTGAAGAAATAACCATAACCCGTCATGTCCGGCTTGACCGGGCACCCATTTTTTTAATCCTGTCCGTTACATGCATCTTCTGGAACTCATCCCGGGAGAGGAGACCCTTCCTGAAGTGTTGAGCTTTATTGCTGGATTTGGTGAAAAGAATCTGGGTAAGGGCATTGTCTGGGCCAAGGATACCCCCAATTTTGTGGGTAACCGCATTGGGGTCCATGGTATTGGGGCTGTGATGTCCTCCATGCTGGAAGATGGATTGACCATTCCCGAAGTGGATGCCCTGTTTGGTCCGGCCCTGGGTCGACCCAAAACTGCCATTTTTAAAACCACTGACCTCGTGGGTCTGGATACCATGGCCCATGTGTGCCAGAATTCCTATGACCTCTGCCCCGATGATGAGCAGCAGGATGCCTTTATCGTTCCTGAATTCATTAAACAGATGATTGATAAAAAGCTGCTTGGTAATAAAACCCGGGCCGGTTTTTATAAAACAGATCTGACACCGGAGTGGAAGAAAATTCGAAAGGTGATCAATCCGGCCACACTGGAATACGAAGACCTCACCCGGCCCACCTTCCCCTGCCTGGACGCCGCTAAAAAACTGGCCACCCTGCCTGAAAAAATTAAATGTGTTCTTACAGGCGATGACAAGGGCGCAAAATTTGCCTGGAAAATGGCTGTGAAGAGCTTTCAGTATGCAGCCAACAGAATCCCGGAGATTTCCGACACCATCATAGAAATTGATAACTCCATGAAATGGGGATACAATTTTGAGATGGGTCCCTTTGAGTTGTGGGACACCTATGGCGTTGCCGATGCTGTTGCGAGAATGAAGGCCGAAGGCTATGACATCCCAGAAAACGTTTCCGCCATGCTGGCAGCTGGCAACACCTGTTTCTACAAACTGGAACAGGGTAAAAATTATTTTTATGATTTTGCCACAACTGCCTACAAAGTCGTTCCCATGAGTGATGCCATGGTTTCCCTTGCTGCGGCCCGGGGTAATGATAAAGTGGTCCAGGACAACAGCTCCGCAAGCCTCATTGACATTGGAGACGGGGTATTCTGCCTTGAGTTCCACACCAAAATGAACGCGCTGAATGCCGAGATCATTGATTCCATTGATGATGCATTGGATTATGTGGATGCCAATGGTGCAGGGCTTGTCATCGGTAACCAGGCAGGCGGTATGCCCGGGGCTTTCTCTGCCGGTGCAGATCTCTCCTTTGTTTCCCGCATGGCCCATGATAAAAAATATGCAGAACTGGATGGCTTCCTTGAAAGAGCCCAGGCCGGCATCCAGAAAACAAAATATGCCCCCTTCCCTGTGGTGGCAGCCCCCTATGGCATGACATTGGGCGGCGGTTGTGAAACCTGCCTGGGTGCCGATCGCATTGTGGCCCATTCAGAGCTTTACATGGGACTTGTGGAAATCGGTGTGGGTCTTTTGCCCGCCGGTGGTGGTTGCATGAATATCTGGAAAAAATTCATTGATGCGCTTCCTGGAGGCGTTGCCAAGGATACCGATCTTGCTAAGCTCTTTATTCCCGCCTTTATGAACGTGGCCATGGCCAAGGTCTCCATGTCCGGGGCCCAGGCCCGTTCCAACGGTTTTCTGGGACTGGCTGATAGAATTGTGTTCAACCGGGATAACCTGGTGGGCGAGGCCAAGAAAGAGGTCCTGAAAATGGTGGATGACGCCTATGCACCTCCCAGGAAAAAGCCCCTTCGGGTCATGGGAAATGCCGCCCAGGGCATGGTCAATGCCGAGCTTTATAACATGCTCGAAGGTAAATTCATGAGCGAGTATGACGCTTTTCTGGCCAAACGTATTGCCTATGTCATGAGCGGTGGAGATGCCAATAAAAACACCATGATGGCAGAAGAGGGCATTCTCAAACTGGAACGGGAAGCCTTTATTGATTTTGTCAAAGAAGAAAAAACTTTGGCCAGAATTGATCATATGCTGAAGACCGGTAAACCCTTGAGGAACTAAGAATAACCCTGCATTCTTAATTTGTTGGTTCACACTTGTTTTTTAGAAACCCATTTGGGGAGAATTTTACAAAAAGTGTGAACCACTCAAAATGATATACAAAGACTATGAATAGAGAGGAATATCCATGAAAGATGCATATATAGTACAATCTGTAAGAACCCCCGGCTGCAAACAGAAAAGGGGACTGTTTAAAGAGACCCGACCCGAAGAGCTTCTTACCTTTATCATGAAAGAGGCCGTGGAGAGAACTGAAAATTTAGACTTCGGAGACTTTGAAGATGTGATGTGCGGCTGTGCCTTTCCCGAGGCAGAACAGGGGCTGAACATTGGCCGGGTGGCTGCCCAAATGGCCGGATTTCCCGATCATGTGTCCGGTGCCACAATAAATCGGTTCTGTGCTTCAGGCTTGGAAGCCATTGCCATGGCATCGGCCCGGGTCCAGATGGGATGGTCTGAGGTCACCATGGGAGCCGGTGTGGAATCCATGACCTTTGTGCCCATGGGCGGTAATGTGCCTCGACCCCATCCAGAATTTTCCAAGACCAATCCTGATAAGTACATTTCCATGGGCATCACTGCAGAAAACGTGGCCAACCGCTACAAAATCAGCAGAGAAGAACAGGATGTATTTGCTTCAAAATCCCAGGCCAAGGCAGCCCGGGCCCGGGACAATGGTCTGTTCACAGAAATTATACCCACCCCGGCCCATAAATATGTAGCCCAGGCCGACGGCACCATGAAACAAGAGACTTTTATTGTTGAGCACGATGACGGTATTCGTGAATCCACCCCGGCAGGTCTTGGTAAATTGAGAACGGTTTTTGCCGCCAATGGATCCGTCACCGCCGGTAACTCCTCCCAGACCACAGACGGTGCTGCAGCCACCATCATTGCCTCCAAAGCAAAATGTGAGGAGCTGGGATTGAAACCCATTGGCCGCTTGGTGGCCTACACCAGTGTGGGGTGTAGATCTGATGAAATGGGTGTGGGTCCCCGGTACGCCATCCCCAAGGCGCTGGAACTTGCCGGTCTCACCATTGATGACATTGACATCTATGAGATCAACGAAGCCTTTGCTTCCCAGGCCATCTACTGCATCCGGGAGCTCAACCTTGAACAATACATGGATAAAATTAACATCCATGGCGGTGCCATTGCCCTGGGTCATCCCCTGGGATGCACCGGTGCCAAGCTTACGGCTACCTGTCTTGCCAACCTGAAAGAGGTGAATGGCAGGTATGGGGTTGTGTCCATGTGCATCGGCGGTGGTATGGGCTCTGCTGCTGTTTTTGAAAGATTCTAAAATACTATTGCCAGCTTAGCACTACAGCGACACTTTTATGATCCACCCTGTGTGGAGAGTATTTTAAAATGCGATTTCTCACCTCGTCACAGTCAATTTTGAGTGAAATGAGCGAAGTGTCGCTGTAGCGTTAGATAATGTGTCAAAAAAAGGTCATCCGTTTGTCAGGGTGGCCTTTTGCGTTTTGGATGGGAGAACTATTCTAATTCCAGGGAATAGGCAGGTCTTGATATAACGGCCATGTCTTTACGGACACAACGAACATTGAAAATTCCTCGTGGTCTTCCCACTACACAGGGCAGAAATAGATTTGCCTCTACGTAATCTTTAGTATTGCACCTGGGTTTGCCAGCACTTTCATATAAGATAACAAAAGCCCGCTACAGCATCATCGCGTAGCGGACTTTTTATAAATTAAGGACATCCCCAAGGATCATTGTGAGCATGGCCTAATTAGAATCTTGCTACATGGCTGATTCCGGGTGGAACACATCCACTTCTTTAAGATCATCTCCCAGATATTCCCGCTCGTTGGGGCCTAGAATACCAAGGGACAGACATAGAAGCGTCCACAGATGAACGGTCTGCCATGCATGATCATTAACATCACTCAGGTCATGGACCTGGGCATGACAATTGTGACATGGGGTGATGCAGTAATCGGCCTTGGTGGCCAGAATCTGGTTGGTCTTGGTCTGACCATAGGCCCGTCTTTCTTCGGTGAATCCAGACTGAAGAAAACCGCCGCCGCCACCGCAGCAAAAATTATTAGATTTGTTGGGGGTCATGTCGATGAAGTTCTCTTCACCCACCACGGCCTTGACAATGTATCTCAGATCATCGGCAACGGGATCTCCCAATGTTTTTCTCACCAGTTGACATGGGTCCTGGACGGTGAATTTGATCTTTCTGTCCTTGTTCCACTCACTGCTGGGTTTGAGCTTTCCTTCCTTGATCCACTTTGCGTAGAGTTGGATGATGCTCAGAATTTCAAATTTGTGCTCAATCTTGAATTTTTTCAGTCCTGCCAGGACTGCGAATAGTTCGTGCCCTCATTCGGTGTTGAGCCAGTACTTGGCCCCCAGATCATCCACCGCCTTGGCTTTTGTCCTGACAATTTTTTCCCAGGTCTCATCCTCGGCCATGAACATGCAGTAGTTCTCCGCTGCAAATCCCTTGGAGCTATAGGTCCAATCGGCACCGGCAAGATTCAGAATCTTCCACAGGGGGACCATTTCATCGGGTTCTGTCACCGGTTCCCTGGAGTTCTGATTCAGAACATACATGGCACCTTCGCGGTTGACATCTGCTGTCATTTCAGCAAATTCAGGTTGTGATTCCTGGTACTCTTCCAGGACGTCAGTTACCACAAACTCAAAATCTTCTTCCGTGGCACCCATGGCGCTACAGGTGTCGTTTCGAAGGGCCATGTCGCAGGAGCCCACGATACCCTTGGGTTTGTCTTCCCTGGCCCATGACTTTCTGGCATGAAAAATCAGTTGGGGGATGTTGATTTCCATGGGGCAGACATACACACATCTCTGACACATGGAACACATCCAGACCCAGTTGGAGGTCAGGATTTCTTCATCCATTCCCAGGGCTGCCATTCTCAGAAATTTTCTGGGGTCCATGCCTTCAAGGCCCGTGGCCGGGCATCCCGAAGCACATGCACCGCATGTGAGACAGGCATTGAGATTTCCCCCATCTGGCAGAATCTCCATTACCTTATTTTTGAAAACACTCTGGTGTTTTCTTCCAATCTTAACTGCTGCTTCACCCATGCTTTACGTTCCTCCGTATCCTATTTGTTATTCAAGTGGGTCAAAAGTTTGGGCGTTTGACGACACTTTTTCCTTGGACATCTTTATGATTTTTGAAAGGTGCGTTCATGGTTTGGGGTTTTTAAAAATATCATAATAATATAAGACATTTATGATAGTATTTTTAATATCAATCCTACAAAATTATGCCTGTTAAAGGCTTGAAATCAATGAACCCTTTGGGCACCATGTCTGCAATTTTCAGGTAAAAACAATCTCTTTTTCCTACATGTATATCGTAGTATTTTTCGCTTATTAACAGCATGTTGTCAACCTATTTTAAGAAAAAATTGTATTTGTATCCTCCTTTTAAGGGTATGAAACCTTCGGTCCGTAATTTTATTTCTGGCCGTTTGGAGGCGTGTGATTTTTTCTGGTTTTTTCATTAATTAAGCCTCCGACCGGGAAAATGGAAATGCACCCTTGATGACATCTGGTTTGACATTTTATCAAGGTACCCTTAATATTTCCTTCCTATGAAAGAGATAAAAAAAATAGAAAAATTGCTGAACCGGGTGATGTGTGTGGACCGGCCCCATTTAATCCAGGGACTTCGTGGGTTGAAAAAAAAAGGGTCTGGTGCCGGGGATTTTGAGAAAAAGGAAAAGCAGGCGGCCCTGCTTCTGAAAAAGGCCAAGCGTTCAGCTGATCTGCGGGCTGCCCGTGTCAGGGCCATGCCCAAAATTGTGGAATTTCCTGATCTGCCCATCACCCATAAAAAAGATGAAATCATCCATGCCCTGAAGCATCACCGGGTGGTGATCATTGCCGGAGAGACCGGTTCGGGTAAAACCACCCAGATTCCTAAGTTCTGCATGGAAGCGGGCAGGGGGGCTGGCGGCAGGATCGGGTGCACCCAGCCCCGGCGCATTGCAGCTATCACAGTGGCCAAGCGCCTGGCAGAAGAGTTGGGTGAGGAGTTGGGACGGTCCGTGGGGTATAAGATCCGTTTTGATGATCGCTCCAGTCAGAACGCCATTGTCAAGGTGATGACCGATGGCATCCTGCTTGCGGAAACCCAGAAAGATCCCTTTTTAAACGACTACGATACCCTCATTGTAGACGAGGCCCACGAGCGGAGCCTTAACATTGATTTTATCCTGGGCATTCTCCGGGATCTGGTGCGAAAGCGTCGGGATTTAAAGCTTGTCATCACCTCTGCCACCATTGACACGGAAAAATTTTCCAAAGCCTTTGATGATGCTCCGGTGATAGAGGTGTCCGGCAGAATGTACCCGGTGGATTTACGCTATATGCCGGTTCAGAACCATGATGATCCTGGCCAGGATGATCAAGGGTATGTGGAGGCCGCCGTTGACGCCGTAGATATGATCCATCGGGAGTCCCGCCAAGGGGATATTCTGATGTTCATGCCCACAGAGCAGGACATCACCGAGTCCATTGAACTGTTGCGAGGGCGTCAATACCCCGGGATGACGGTGTTGCCTTTGTATGCCAGGCTGTCGGCCCATGAGCAGGCCAGGGTGTTTTCCCGGGGACCGGGCCGTAAAATCATTGTCTCCACCAATGTGGCAGAAACTTCCCTGACCATTCCCGGCATTAAATATGTGGTGGACTCAGGACTTGCAAGAATCCCCCATTACTCCCCCAGAACCCGGACAACGGCCTTGCCGGTATCTCCCATCTCACGCAGCAGCGCAGACCAGAGAAAGGGCCGTTGTGGACGTGTTTCCAATGGTATTTGTATTCGGCTTTATGATGAGGCGGACTATGGATCAAGGGCATTGTTTACCTCCCCTGAGATTCTCCGGAGCAATCTTGCCGAAGTCATTCTCCGGATGATCTCCCTGGGGCTGGGAGATGTCTCCTCGTTTCCCTTTATTGATGCGCCCGCAGGTAAATCCACCAAGGACGGATTTGATACCCTGCTGGAACTGGGGGCCATCTGCCTGAAAAAGACAACAGGAAAAAAGGCCTATGCATTAACGGGAAAGGGACGGGTCATGGCGGGTATCCCCGTGGATCCCAAACTTTCCAGAATTCTCATTGAAGCAGATGAGAGAGGGTGCCTTGAAGAGGCTGTCATCATTGCCTCGGCCCTTTCCATTGCTGATTTAAGACAGCGTCCCCAGGATAAATCCCAGCAGGCAGATCAAAAACACGCCATATTTAAAGATCCAGCATCGGATTTTATCACATTGTTGAACATCTGGAAGGCCTGCCAAGGGGCGGAAAAAAGTCTGAAATCCCGCAACGGTGTCCGTAAATTCTGCAAGGAACATTACCTCTCCTTCAAACGTCTGCGGGAGTGGAAGGATATCTATGGCCAAATCATGTCTGTGCTCCGGGAACATGGCATCACCGGAAAAAACAGGATTGCTCTGCCATCGGGCACCAAGGGGCTCAAGTCAAAGGATTTTGACATTGGGGGACCCTTGTACATTGAGCTTCATAAATCCTTGCTGTGCGGATACCTTGCCAACATTGCCCATAAAAAAGAAAAACATCTTTTCCAGACGGCCAAGGGACAGACAGCCATGATTTTCCCGGGGTCCGGGATTTTTAACAAGGCCGGGAACTGGATCGTTGCCGCTGAGTTTGTGGAGACCAGCCAACTGTTTGCCAGAACTGCCGCCACCATTGATCCTGATTGGCTGGAGGAGCTGGCAGGGACCCTTTGTACCCGCACCCATTCTTCCCCCCACTGGGAAAAGAAACGAGGGGAGGTGGTGGCAACAGAGCAGGTTTCCCTTTTTGGACTGGTCATTGTTCCGGAAAGGCGGATCTCCTATGGCCCCATAAATCCGGATGAGGCCGGTGATATTTTTATCAGAAGCGCCCTGGTGGAGGGGGAAGTTCCCCGGCGGTTGCCATTTATGGATCACAACCAGGAACTGATGGACGGATTGAGTAAACTGGAGGAAAAGACCCGGAAACGGGATATCCTGGCCTCGGATGATGAAATATTCTTCTTTTATAAAGAGCGGTTGGAACAGCCATTTTTTAATCTGAAAACCTTTGCCAGATATCTTAAAGAACGGGGTGAAGATGCATTTTTGCGCATGAGTCTTGCTGATTTACAGAAAAGTCAGCCGGATGAGGCACATCTTGCCTCCCTGCCTGACAGCCTTCAGATGGGGATGAGTAATTTTGCGCTGGAATATGGGTTTGATCCCGGTGCCGAACACGATGGGGTCACCTTAAAGGTGCCAGCGATGTCTGCGGCATCGGTGGAGAATGCGTCCCTTGAGTACTTAGTGCCAGGCCTTTTTAAGGAAAAGATAACGGCATTGATCAAAAATCTTCCCAAAAAATACCGGGTGATGCTCATGCCGATATCCACCAAGGCCCAGATCATTGTAAAAGAGATGCCCCACCGGGACAGGCCCCTATTTTCCGAACTCAGTCAGTTTGTTAACCGACGGTTTGATGTCAATGTGCCCGCATCTGCCTGGTCCGATAAAGGGCTTGAAGACCATTTAAAAATGCGGATTTCCATCCGGGATGAAAAGGATCGGGAGATTGCGGCATCCCGGGATCGAACGGTTTTAAAAACGTTTTCAGACACCATGCGCCCCAAGGAAGATGCCTTTGAAAAGGTGTGCGCCGAATATGAAAAGGAGAATATTGTCTCCTGGACCTTGGGGGACTTGCCGGATTCCATACCCGTTGAGGCGGCAGAAGGATACAGCTATGGTGTCTATCCTGCCCTGACCCGGGAGGGAGACACGGTGCACCTTCGCCTTTTTAAAAAGCAGAGTGCAGCCCGGGGTTCTCACCGGGAGGGAGTAATGGCTCTTTATGAAATCATTTATGAAACAGACGTCAATGCCCTGAAAAAGGATCTGAAACGGGCCCGGAATGTTAAAGCCCATGCTGCCCTGGTGGGGGGACCCCTTTCCTTTGACAGGGCGTTATTTAATTGTGTGATGCGGCATCTTTTTTTAAAAGAAATTCGCACCCAACATGAGTTTGAAGACCATGCCAGCCGTACCATTCCCCAATTGTACGGCATCGGTCAAACGTTGATTTCAGAAGTGGGGCAATTGTGTGAGGCCCATGACAAAACACTGGATATTTTAAAACAAATTCAGTTGAAAAATATGAATCGGTCCCAGATAACAAAATGGGTGGGGGACCTTAAGGTGGCTGTGACAGCCCTTATTCCCAATGGATTTTTGGAAATGTACACTTTGGAGAAAATACCCCATCTCAGACGCTATGTCATGGCCATTGGCATTCGTGCCCAGCGGGGTATGGTGGATTTTAACCGGGAGCAGCAAAAGGCAGCCGCCGTGGAAAAATATACCACCCAGTTAAATGACATGCTCAATACCCTTTCCGTGGACTCTTCCCGGGAAAAGGCAGATGCCATTGAGGAGTTCTTCTGGATGATCGAGGAATATAAGGTCTCCCAGTTTGCCCAGGAACTGAAAACACCGGTAAAAATATCCCCCAAGCGACTGGATGAACGGTGCCGGGCGATATCCCTTATGGTGTAGCGTCTCTGGATAACAGCTATGGGTTTGGAAGCCTGATAAATAATATAATGGTATTATGGTATAATACCGCCCCCGACGGCTGACCTGAGCGGAACGGGAACGTCGGGGGCTCTGCTGTCGGCACTTCAGTGCTGAATTTTCTTACTAAGGAATGGGTTTTAAATAACGTGCCCATTTCTCTGAAAACATTGCCCACCTTGGTAAATCTGGGAGCGCGGGCG
>JASFYZ010000387.1:0-4130 GCA_045046665.1 Desulfobacterium sp. | reverse complement strand
AGGAGGAATTTCAACTCCAGACCCTGGTAAAACATGATAACAATACCACGGACCCTCTTTTTATAAAATTCAAAGGGGCCGGGAAAATGTCCCGTCGAGGCCTGGCTGTTCTGGAAGAACTGCTCCATGTCCGCATGAACATTGCCTGCCAGAAGAACCTTCCTTTATTTAAGATCATGGGGGCGGAAACCATCTCCCGCATGGCCACCATCCGTCCTGTCACCCTTGTGGAACTCAAAGAGTCAAAGGCTCTGAGCCCCAAGCAGATGGGAATGTATGGTGAGAAATGCCTCAAAGCCATCCTGGCGGGTCTTGCCGTTCCCTCCGACGGGCTACCGGTATATCCCCGGAAAAAAGCGCCGGATGTGGCACCTGAAATTCCGGGAAGAATCCGTGCCCTCAAGGAGATGCGGGAAGAGATGAGCAAGAAAACCGGCATGGAACCGGGATTTCTAATTAACAACGCCATGATCACCACCATTGCCATGGCCTCCCCTGGCAGTCAGCAGGAATTGTTGGAAATAGACGGTGCCCGGCATTGGCAGATGGATATTCTTGGACACGAAATTATCAATATCTTAAACATATGTGCTTGATGTGGGGCTTGTTTCCTGAAATTCAGTGGGGCGCATTCCCATTTTTCCGGCATAATCATAGCATTCTCTATGGATCTGATTTTTAGGTAAACGGGGTCAGGTTTGTGTTATTGGTGTTATCGACCATGGCCTGTGCAAACTCCAAAACCACTGATAATGCCAATAACGCAAGCCTGACCCCCACCACTAATGAAGTCTCCGACCGGGAAAATGGGAATGCGCCACTCAGTGATAGCCGTTATAAAAAAAGTGAAAAAGGATTTTTAACATGGACGTAACCTTCTCCAAAATGGAGGGATTGGGGAACGATTTTATCCTCATGGATGACAGAACCGGTGCCATAAGCAAGCACCATAACTACCCCGATATTGCCAGCAAGCTCTGCTCTCGCAATTTTGGTATCGGAGCTGACGGTCTCATCCTGATTCTCAACTCCTGCACCGAAGATATTCGATTTCGTATTTTCAATGCCGATGGCTCCGAGGCCCAGATGTGTGGCAATGGCATGCGCTGCTTTGCAAAGTTACTTTTTGAAACCGGAATTATAACTCAGCCTCGATTCCATGTGGAAACCCTTGCCGGACGGGTAACGCCGGAAGTGCTTTTTGACAGGGAAAACCGCGTCACCGCCGTTCGGGTGGACATGGGAGAACCTATTTTACTTCCGGAGAAAGTCCCCTTTAAAGGGGCGCTGCCAGAGTCTGTCAGCCACCCCCTCACCGTGGGAGATGACACGGTCTTTCTCACCCCTGTTTCCATGGGCAACCCCCATGCCGCAATTTTTGTACCGGATGTCAACGCTGTGGATGTTGAAAAAAAAGGTCCCCCCATTGAAACCCATCCCCGGTTTCCCGAAAAAACGAATGTGGAGTTTATTGAAATTGTGAATGCCCATGAAATTAATATGCGGGTGTGGGAGCGGGGAGCTGGTGAAACCCTGGCCTGTGGCACCGGTGCCTGTGCTGCTGTGGTGGCCTCGCACTTAAACGGTAAAACAGACCCGGAGGTCATGGTGCATCTGGCGGGTGGTGATCTCAATATCCGTTGGGATAAAAAGACAAACCATATCCATAAGACAGGGCCTGCCACCTTTGTTTTTTCCGGTCAATGTCAGCTTTAAACTGCCTTTGTCTCTTGATATGCGATGATCAAGTGGTTTGCCAATGCGGTAATCAAGCCCCATCTAACTGACATTATCCATGGGGTTGAATATTTCAAATGACAAACCCGTCAAACAATAGTATAGGGATAGACAAAAAATTTTCACCACCAGGCGCTGGCGCCTTAATAAACAACAGTCGGGGAGACAGAAAATGTACGTACTCAGATTTTTGGACATGGATGATAATATCCATATGGGGTTTGCCTTTGATGGGAATACAGCCAGAATTATCAAAGGAAATATTTTCGATGACTTTGACACCACCAATAAAAAAGCGGCTGTCCAGAAAATTTTGGCTCCTGTTCAACCCACTGCCATTTTCTGCATTGGACTCAATTACAGACTTCATGCCAAAGAGACCGGCATGCCCATACCTAAGTACCCTGTGGTTTTCATGAAAAATCCGGCGGCCATCACCGGACCCCGGGAGAGTATTGTCATCCCCCGCTCGTGCATTGATCCCCCCCAGGTAGACTATGAGGCAGAACTTGCGGTGGTTATTGGTAAAACCTGTAAAAATGTTACTCCGGATGAGGCCATGGGGTATATATTCGGCTACTCGTGTGCCAATGATATCTCTGCACGGCGATGGCAGAAGCATGCCGGTGGTGGTCAGTGGATCAGGGGTAAAAGTTTTGACACCTTCTGCCCCATGGGACCCACCCTGGTGACAGCGGATGAAATCACCAATCCCCAGTCCTTGACCGTTGAATGTCGTTTAAATGGAAAATTAATGCAGGAAAGTTCCACCTCGGACATGATTTTTTCCATTGGTGAAATTATATCTTATCTATCAGAGAGTACTACATTGCTGCCAGGCACTGTTATCCTCACCGGCACCCCCAGCGGGGTGGGTTTTACCAGAAAACCCCAAGTGTTTCTCAGACCCGGTGATGTCCTTGAAACCTCCATAACCGGCATGGGGTACCTGGAAAACAAGGTGGTTGAAGAGACTGAATAACCACCCGTCCGCGGAGGGTTACCGGGAAATCAAGCGGCCCGTATTTCCCCCACGGGTGTTAATTGCCTTGGAGACATTAAGGTTTCTGCCTTGTTTTTTTCCTGATTCATAGGCCGAACGGCTGGCAGTGGTGTGGGACATAGATGTTATTTTGACCCTGGGATGGCGCATGTAAAAATGGCGTTGTAACTGCTTGTCTCCCACGGAAACAAGGGCAGCAAAATCATGCATCTCCTTGGGATTCCCCATGCTTCGGGCCATGAATTCTTTTTTTTGCGATGCAAGTTTTTCCTTGAATCCTGCCACCACCCCCGTCATGTATCCGGATTTACTCCGACAACTGGGATCGGTTTTCTTGTATTCCAGCCAACTGGATTCTGCGTAGTTTAAAATATAGTGGAATACGTAGTCTGCAATCTTGATATTTGTTATTGTTCCGGTAAGTTCCAGTATATAGCCAACTCGACCCCGCTGGACCATGAATGAACTGACCCAGATGGTTTGTACAAAATAAAATTCTTTTAAAATCACCGAAGCAAGAATGGCTGCCTGGCTTCGTTTGAGCACCGCATTCGTGATAAAAATGGACTCAAATTCCCTTGGTTTATCATGGTGAATTATATCAATATTGTACCGGGAAATGAGTTGATTGGCCTTGGCCGCAGCCGATGTGGCCTCAAATCTGTTTTTTGATGCAGCCAGTCCCATGAGTTTTTTTACTTTACCCATGATTTTATCCGGTTCATTTCGGACATCCTCCCATACCCTATCTTCTACGGTGCGATAATTGCCCGAGGCCCGGGGATTGGCCTGTATTTTTCTGCAACACATCTGGAAAATTTCTCCATGGGCGGATTGAAGGCCTTGTTCAGGAAATGTGGCAGCCATCTGGTGGGCCATCTCATGGCGTAGCACCTCACAGATGGAGTCCCACCGGCCATTCATTAAAAGAGTCCGGCTCAATCGAATTTCACATACATCATTCACCCATTGTCCCAAACAGGATTGCATATCCATGATCACAAAAGAAGGCATCTTCAGTGTGGCTGCCAATTCAGGGTCCGTATATTTCAGATTGTAGAGAATTCCCTTCCATTCAAATTGAAACCTTTCAAGCATTTCCCGCTCCAGCTTTTCCCGGAGCACTCCTTCCTTTTTATTCACATTCCCTCTTTTACACAATTATTAATTTTTATCAGTTCATTTCTACAAGGGTGCCACACTTTTTGTTAAATTTTTGAACAGTCGCTGGAAATTTGCACTCAGGACGCTTGGTATTTTTGTTTTTGTCTTGACTTTTCATATCCTCAACAGTATAAATTCCGCTTGTGCATTTATATTTTCGTCAATGTACATGGAGTCAATGGGGTTACTGTAAAACAATTCTTTTTTTACACAAAAACCTTAAAGA
>JASFYZ010000386.1:0-12904 GCA_045046665.1 Desulfobacterium sp. | reverse complement strand
CCTTGATTTCTTGATTTTTATTCTCCTTTGATACCAACAATTTATTGAAATGGCTGTGTACAAGGGTCATATGATGGGTTAGATTTTTTTCAAATAGTTTCCATGTGTCAAATCCCATGGACAATGCCAGCCGAAGCCTTGCCGTATCCTCTGTGGGAATATCGTGGGTCTGCTGGTCGTCATATTCCTGGAGTCGATGTTCCACGGTGCGTAGAAAAATGTAGGCGGTTTTAAGATCATGGGCTGTGCCTTCATTGATCAGGCCTTTCCCGGCCAGAAGATCCAGCACCTTGAGAATTTTTTTTTCCTGGAGCTGGGGAGCAACGCCTCCCCGAATTAGTTGAAATAATTGGCCAAAAAATTCAATTTCCCGTATGCCACCAGCCCCCAGCTTAATATTGTTTTTCAATTGCTTGTCCCGGACCTGCATGCTGATTCTTGCCTTCATGTCCCGGAACGCATCAAAGGTGCCATAGTCAAGATATCGCCTGAACACAAAGGGTTTCAGACTTTCCAGGAGGGAGTGTCCTGCGGCAAGATCACCGGCCATGGGCCGGGCCTTTATCAGGGCATATCGCTCCCACTCCCGTCCCTGGCTCTGGTAGTAAATCTCCATGGCTTCACAGCTCATGACAAGGGGACCACTGTCCCCAAAAGGTCTCAGACGGGTATCCACTCTAAAGATAGGAAGACCCGTGGCCCCAGTGTTAAATACTTTTAAAAATTCTCGGCATAATTTTGTGAAAAACAGCTCACAGGTGGGCATTCTAACCGCATCCTGGATGCCTCCCTCCTGGGGAAACGCAAATATCAGATCAATGTCCGAAGAAAAATTAAGCTCTCCTGCCCCCAATTTTCCCATGCCAAGGACGATGATTTTCTGGGGGCTGCCGTTTTTGTCCACAGGCACCCCATGGGTGGTGCATAATTTTTCATAAAGAACAGCCATGGCCGTTTCCACACAGGTGTCGGCCAGGGCCGAAAGATCTGCCATGGTTTCTTCCAGGGGAGCATGCCCGTTGAGATCTCGCCAGGCAATGCGCACCATTTCCCGCAATCTCAGGGTGCCCAGGAGGGCCTGAAGGTTTTGGGTTTCTCCAGGGATACCAAAAGCCTGGTTTATTTTTTTTGTGTATTCGCCAACGGTGTATGGGCGGTGAAGGTCTCCAGAATGAAAGAGTTCCATCAGAACAATGGGATTTTTTATGATGGACGTGGCAAGGAAACGGCTGAACATAAATGAGGTGTGCAGTTCCTCTGATAAGAGGGTGTCCGGGGGAAGTTCAAGATTCTGGGTAGCCAGGGATTCCCGGAAAGATTCCTTTAAAATCATTGACTGTTCACTGCAAAAATTCACGTCCGTCCCCACGCAAATCCATCAACTCACACCGTTGAGGAAGAAATTCATTGAAAAAAAGTCAGTTTTTGCTTATACTTAAAAGCTTATATATTGCTCAAACATGTGAAAATAACAAGGAGAAAAAGAGAATGTGCCGTTTGTTTGCACTTACAAGCAAAGAGCCAGTATCTCCCATGCTTGCCATCAAGGCCCTTGATGTAATGAAAGAGGGGCATGATGGTTCCGGCGTGGGAATCCTGCTTCGAGATCTTGGGGGCCCCTTTGAGGAGATGAAGGATGTGCCCATCCTGTCGGGTATTTTCAGTGAAGAGGGTATACGAAAGCTGGATCTGTTTATGATGGACCATGGGTTCATGACAAAGTACAAAATGAACATCAAGCTCCCCAAGGAAGGGCTGGAGGGAACTCCCAGAAGGGGGATGTATCTCATCCGGGCCTATGAGTATCCAGAATCATGGGAAGCATTTGATAAGGACGAAATTGGCTATCGTTTGATGACCATGCGCTTAAAAATTCGTGACATGGGAGAGGAAAAGAAGGATATGATAGTATACTCCTTCTGGCCCGACACCATCATGATCAAAGAACTGGGAGATCCCATGGCCATTGCCCACTATCTGGGGCTGGACCGCAAGGATCTCAAGGCCCGGACCATCATGGCCCAGGGACGCCAGAATACCAATTATGCCATCAACCTCTATGCCTGTCATCCGTTTTTTGTGGAGGGCTTTTCCACCATGACCAATGGGGAGAATACGGCATTTATCCCCATCAGAGATTTCCTGTCAAGCCGGGACTTCCCGGGTTACAGTGGATATAATTCTGATTCCGAGGTGTTTGCCCACATTCTTCATTACACCATGAAGGAGCTTGGACTTGGTCTGGATGCTTACAAGCATGTCATAACGCCATTACAGGACAAGGGTATGGATGCCCATGCGGACAAGGAATTTCTAAGACATCTTAAAAAAACATGCCGTCAATTGATCATTGATGGTCCCAACTGTGTTATCGGTACGCTTCCCGACAATACCATATTCATGGCCCAGGATAGAAAAAAATTAAGGCCCGGGGTTGTGGGTGGAAGACCGGGATTCTTTGCCTTTTCTTCGGAACTATGTGGTCTGGACGCTGTGATCCCGGACCGGGATAAAAGCAAAGATATTCAACCCATGCACCTTGATACCGCCATTGTCGGCCCCGATCGTCAGGAGATAAAAATATGTCGTCAAACAGAACCATTACGCCTTCCACTTTAAGCCTCAGTGATCTGCCCTGGCAGATTAACTGGAAAAAGGATCGGTGCACCCTTTGTGGTCAATGTACCGCTGTCTGCCCTGTGCAGGCCATAAAATTATCGGTTTTCAGAAAAAGAAACCTGGACACCTCCCTGGACCCTTCCAAACGAAAATTGTCCGGGTTTGAAACCTATTATGGCATTCAACAGAAAACAACCATTGAAGAGGCATGCATTGGTTGCGCCATGTGCTCCATGGTGTGTCCCAACGATGCCATTGCACCGGAAAGAAATCCCGGCACAGAACGCTTTAAATTCCATAGAAATCAGGAGGGCGTACCCAGAACCCGCGGCGGACGGAGAAACAGTACCGATTCCCTTCTGGATCAGATCAAATTCATCCGAATTTCCATGCTCACCGACCCTGCCCTGGACGCAGGACGTCATGAATTTGAACTTAAAACCCTGTTAGGACGGATTCTTCCCCCCAAGGAGAATTTACACCGCCTGAGAACAAAGGGGTGGATTCCACCGGTGAGGGAAATATACCCCCTGATCATCGGCGGCATGTCTTTTGGCGCACTTTCCCCCACCATGTGGGAAGGGTTGCAGATGGGGGTGGCGTATTTAAATGAAGAGTTGGGCATGCCCGTTCGCATCTCCACGGGTGAAGGGGGATGTCCGCCCCGGTTGCTCAAAAGTCGTTTTTTAAAATATGTGATTTTACAGATTGCCTCGGGATATTTTGGCTGGGATGAGATCATCCATGCCATCCCCCACATGAAAGAAGATCCCTGTGCCATTGAGATCAAATACGGCCAGGGAGCAAAGCCCGGAGATGGCGGACTTCTCATGTGGCACAAGGTGAACAAACTCATTGCAGCCATCCGGGGGGTTCCCCAGGGCATCAGTCTGCCAAGCCCCCCCACCCACCAGACTCAGTACTCCATTGAGGAGTCCGTGGCCAAAATGATGATGTCCATGTCCATGGCATGGGGATTCAGGGTGCCAGTGTATCCTAAGGTATCTGCATCATCCACCTCCCTTGCTGTGTTAAATAACCTCACTCGTAACGATTATGCTTCGGCCCTGGCCATTGATGGTGAGGATGGCGGCACCGGTGCTGCTTACTCCGTATCCATGGATCACATGGGGCATCCCATTGCCTCTTGTCTGAGGGATAATTATCTTAATCTGGTTAAGATTGGTAAGCAAAATGAAATTCCGCTGTTTGCTGGCGGTGGCATCGGTAAGAACGGCAATATTGCGGCCAATGCGGCCTCTTTAATCATGATGGGTGCCAGTGGCGTTCAGATTGGTAAATATGTGATGCAGGCCGCTGCCGGATGTGTGGGCACGGAACGGGATCGATGTAATGTCTGCAATCTGGGTATCTGCCCCAAGGGGATCACCTCCCAAGACCCCAGGCTCTACAGACGTCTTGACCCTGAGCATGTGGCCCAGCGCATCGTGGACCTCTTTGTCTCCTTTGATATGGAATTGAAAAAGATTGTTGCGCCCCTGGGACGTTCCACGTCCCTTCCCATTGGTATGTCCGATGCCCTTGGCATCAACGATTACGAGGCGGCCCGACGTCTGAATATCCAGTATGTGGTTTAGGAGGTGAAGATATGGAAAAGATAAAGTATAAAATCGTTTCTGGAAAGGACGACGAAAAACGGGTTCCCTCCCGTATCCTTGAGGAGATGGTCCGAAAGGAAGTAAAGCATGGTCACCGGGCCATTGAAGTGGATGCCTTTGGCCAGCACGGCATTGGGGGACGTCTATGGCAGGAGGGTGACGAAACCATAAAAATTCGTATTCGGGGCCAAGCAGGCCAACGAGCGGGCTCTATGGGGTATCCCCACACGGAAATAGAAATTTTGGGTCCGGTATCCGATGATGTGGGCTGGCTCAATGCCGGGGCCCAGATTACGGTCCATGGCAATGCGTCAAATGGTGTCATGAACGGTGGTGCCCAGGGCAAGGTCTACATTGGCGGGAACATTGGTGCCCGGGGTATGACCATGACCAAACGAAACCCCCGGTTTGATCCGCCGGAACTCTGGATTCTGGGCTCTTGTGGAGATTATTTTGGAGAGTTCATGGCTGGCGGTATTGCCGTTGTGTGTGGCTTTGATAAAAGTTCCCATGAAAATACATTGGGATATCGTCCCTTGGTGGGGATGGTGGGGGGCAAGGTCTTTTTCCGGGGGGATGCCTCGGATTACAGTAAAAAGGATGCCCGACTGATCACCATTTCAGACGAGGACTGGGACTGGCTGTGCACCAACCTTTCCACCTTTCTGGATAAGGTGGAAAAACAGGCGTTGTTTGACAGCCTTTCCAAACGATCTGAATGGCAGCTTTTAAAAGCCAGAGGCCCCATGGACAAAATGGCGGGGTCAAACTCTCTTTCCATGGCGGCATTCCGCCAGGATGTATGGGATAGAGAGTTGGGCCGGGGGGGACTCATTGGCGATTTGCAACAGTTGGATCGGGGCACCATTCCTTTGATCACCAAGGGAGAGTTGCGACGCATGGTGCCGGTGTGGGAACATGCGGTGTACAAAGCTCCCTGCCAGGCCAATTGCCCCACAGGTATTCCCGTGCAGGAGCGGTGGCATCTGGTTCGTAACGGCCTCATTGACGAGGCTACTTCCATGGGATTGCAATACACCCCGTTTCCAGCCACGGTATGCGGGTATCTTTGCCCCAGCCCCTGCATGGCTTCGTGTACCAAGAACCTTCAATACATGACCCCGGTGGATGTGCGCATGCTGGGAAAGGCCAGTGAACTCACCGAGCTGCCGGAAGTGCTTCCTCCTTCGGGTAAAAAAGTGGCTGTCATCGGTGCCGGACCCGGGGGTATTTCTACGGCATGGCACCTTACCTTGAAGGGTCATGAGGTGGCATTGCTGGATGAGTCCACCGCCATTGGTGGAAAAATTGCCTCGGTGATTCCAGACTCCAGGATTCCAAGAGAAACCTTGAAAAACGAGCTGGACCGTGTGAAGCGACTTGTGCCGGACATCCGTCTGGAACAGAAGATCACAGCCAAAGAGTTTAAGAAAATCAAAAAAGGCTTTGATTATGTGGTGGTGGCCGCCGGTGCCAGAAAGCCCAGAATGCTCCCCGTGCCCGGCATAGAGTTTGCTGTTTCTGCCAATGATTTTCTGGCAGCCGCCAAGACCGACACGATATCTCCGGGTAAAAAGGTGGTGATCATCGGTGCCGGTAATGTGGGATGTGATGTGGCCACCGAGGCCCATCGGCTGGGGGCAGAAATCATTTCCCTCATTGATGTACAGAAACCAGCGGCATTTGGTACGGAAAAAGAGGATGCCGAGACCGTGGGGGCCACCTTTCAGTGGCCCTGTTTTACAAAGGAAATCACGGAGAAGGGGGTGCTCCTGGACGATGGGGAACTCCTTGAAGCAGATACGGTGGTGGTGTCCATTGGGGATGCACCGGATACGGCTTTTCTTGGTAAGGGCATTGCCACAAGAAACGGATTTCTTTCGGTGAACAGTTTCAACCAGACCTCGGATAAGACCATTTTTGCATTGGGCGACATCGTGGGTCCAGGACTTATCACCAATGCCATTGGGGATGGAAAACGGGTGGCCGAAGCCATTGACAGTATTATTTCCGGAAACCCTCCTTTGCCCATGGATACGCGGCAGGAGATTGATAAAAGCCGGGTGAGCCTGGAATATTTCAATCCCATGGTTAAATCCTTTGATTCTCTCCATCAATGTGGGGATGAGTGTGCCTCCTGTGGGCGTTGTCGGGATTGCAGCATTTGTGTTAATGTCTGCCCCGAGGTGGCCATTGAACGCCTGGAAGATGAAGAGGGGGGCTTTGAGTATAAGGTGGACCCGGATCGATGTATTGGGTGTGGCTTCTGCGTGGGGGCCTGCCCCTGCGGTATCTGGAATCTGGTGGCCAACACGCCCATGTGATCTGGTATTATGCCGCCACGGGCGGACGGATATTCTGACTTGGTCCGCCCACAACTAAGATAGAAAATGTAACCATGCCGCCCCCGGTCAGGCCAGCTACCGGGGGCTCTGCTGTCGGCACTTTGGTGCCACATTTTCTTATAATATGCATGGCAGTAAGCACCTGCCACAACGAAAAATGAAACTCTAATGATTGCAGTCTTTTATCGGGGTTTCATATAAAAAAAGTGGAAACAAGGATTATGAAAGCGTTATTGGCTCTTGAGGATGGCAGGACATTTCCCTGTCGAAGTTTTACAGGTGCGGGAGAGGCCCGGGGTGAAGTGGTGTTTAACACCAGTATGACCGGCTACCAGGAGATCCTCACCGACCCGTCTTACAATGGACAGATGGTGACCATGACTTGCCCCATGATGGGTAATTATGGGGTGTGCCCCGAAGATGTGGAGTCTGATAAAATCCAGGCATCTGCATTGATTGTCCGGGAGTATGTGGATATCCCCAGCAACTGGCGATCCACGGGTACCCTGGCAGATTACCTTAAAAAAGAGGGGGTGCTGGGCATTGAAGACCTTGATACAAGGGCGCTGACGCGACATATCCGAAATGCGGGGGCCATGCGTGCGGTGATCTCCACCACGGACCTTGATCCCACCTCACTTGTGGAAAAAGCAAAACAGGTGCCCCCCATGGAGGGGTGTAATTTGGTAGATCGGGTGACCACAAAAACCCCCTATTTCTGGCGGGAAGATCGTCCGGATTATATGAACGACTGCACCCTGTTGGATTCGTCCATGTGGCGCCACAAAGGCCAGCGTCATTCTGTGGTAGCCCTTGATTTTGGTATTAAGTACAATATTATCCGGTGCCTTGAAAAAGTGGGATGCGAAGTGCTTGTGGTCCCTGCCACCACCCCCGCCGCCACCATTAAAGCCTTGGAACCCGACGGGATATTTTTGTCCAACGGTCCTGGAGATCCTGAACCTGTGGGCTATGCCGTTGACACCATCCGAGAGCTTCTGGGATACCGTCCCATGTTCGGCATCTGTCTTGGCATGCAACTTCTGGGACTTGCCATGGGGGCTAAAACCCATAAGATAAAATTTGGTCATCGGGGCGGAAATCAACCCGTGAAGAACCTAACCACAGGAAAGGTGGAGATCACCTCCCAGAACCATGGATTTGCCGTGGACCTGAACACATTGGGAGAAAAGGGGGGCATCATGACCCACATTAATCTCAATGAAGATTCCCTGGAAGGCATCAAAAATGATTCTCTCAAGGCCTTTGCGGTGCAGTACCATCCCGAAGCCTCCCCTGGACCCCACGATGCTGCCTATCTTTTTAACCAATTTGCCGAGATGATGGATAAGTAAAAATGCCAAAACGTACAGACATTAAAAAAATTCTCATTATTGGAGCAGGCCCCATCATCATCAGCCAGGCCTGTGAGTTTGATTACTCCGGTACCCAGGCGTGCAAGGCCCTGAAGGAAGAGGGCTATGAGGTGGTGCTGATTAATTCCAACCCGGCCACCATTATGACCGACCCTGATACCGCTGACAGGGTGTACATTGAACCGGTGACCCCGGAAACCGTGGCCAAGGTCATTGAAAAAGAGCGTCCCGATGCCCTTTTACCCACCCTGGGGGGACAGACTGGATTGAACACCGCCATTGAAGCAGCCAAGATGGGGGTGCTGGAAAAATACAATGTGGAGATGATCGGTGCATCGGTGGAGGCCATTAATAAGGCCGAAGACCGGGAGCTGTTCCGGGATGCCATGAACAAAATCGGCCTTAGAATTCCCAGGAGCGGTTTTGCCATCAACATGCACGAGGTGGAAGAGGTGGCCAAAGAGATCGGCTTTCCCATCATTGTGCGGCCCAGCTTTACCTTGGGCGGTACCGGCGGCGGTGTGGCCTACAACCCCGAGGAGCTGGCCATCGTGGCCAAAAGCGGGTTGGATGCAAGTTTCATCACCCAGGTGATGTTGGAAGAGTCTGTCCTGGGGTGGAAAGAGTACGAACTTGAGGTCATGCGGGACCATGTCGGCAATGTGGTGATTATCTGCTCCATTGAAAACATTGATGCCATGGGGGTTCACACCGGTGATTCCATCACTGTGGCCCCGGCCCAGACCCTTTCTGACAAAGAGTACCAGCAGCTTCGGGATGCCTCCATTGCCATCATGCAGGAGATCGGGGTGGATACCGGGGGCAGTAACGTTCAATTTGCCATCAACCCCGCAGATGGCGAGATGATCATTGTGGAGATGAACCCCCGGGTGTCCAGAAGTTCGGCCCTGGCCTCCAAGGCCACGGGATTTCCCATTGCCAAGATTGCAGCCAAACTTGCCGTGGGCTTTACCCTGGATGAAATAGAGAACGATATCACCGGTGAGACGCTGGCCTGCTTTGAGCCCTCCATTGATTATGTGGTAATAAAGATCCCCCGATGGACCTTTGAAAAATTCCCCGAGACCGATGATATTTTAACCACGGCCATGAAATCCGTGGGGGAAACCATGGCCATTGGCAGAACCTTTAAAGAGGCTTTTCAAAAGGCCATTCGCTCCCTGGAGATTGGTCGATTCGGGTTTGGCGGCGATGGAAAAGATCCCTTGCCGGGAACCGTGTCCAAGACAGAGCTTGAGTACAAGCTTGCCACCCCCAATTCCCAGCGAATATTTTTCATCAAACATGCCATGGAAAACGGCATGGCCCTGGAAACCATCAATTCCCTCACCGGTATTGATCCTTGGTTTCTGTACCAGATGAAACAGATTGTGGAGTTTGAAAAACGAATTAGCCTTGCCGGTAAAGATATTTCCCAGGAGACCCTGGAAAAGGCCAAACGCATGGGATTTTCTGACCGGCAGCTGGCCCACCTCACCGGTATTGCCGAAGAAAAGGTTGAGTCGTTGCGTAAAAAACTTGGCATCGTGCCGGTGTATAAGCTTGTGGATACCTGTGCGGCTGAATTCAAGGCATCTACCCCCTATTACTATTCCACCTATGAGAAAGAGTGTGAAGCCAGGGTGTCAGACCGGAAAAAGGTGATGATTCTCGGTGGCGGTCCGAACCGCATCGGCCAGGGCATTGAGTTTGATTATTGCTGTGTCCAGGCCTCCTTTGCCCTGAGAGAAGAGGGCGTGGAGAGCATCATGGTCAACAGCAACCCAGAGACGGTGAGCACCGATTATGACACCTCGGACAAACTCTATTTTGAGCCCCTGACCCGGGAAGATGTGCTTCATATCGTTGAAAAAGAAAAACCCGACGGGGTCATTGTCCAGTTTGGGGGCCAAACCCCCTTAAACCTGGCCACGGCGCTTAAAAAGGCCGGGGTTCCCATCATTGGTACCACGCCGGAGAGCATTGACATGGCCGAGGACAGGGATCTGTTCCAGGCCATGCTGAAAAAGCTTAACATTGCCCAGCCCGCCAACGGCATTGCCGTTAACATTGACGAGGCCAGGAAAATTGCCGAAACCATTGGCTACCCCGTCATGGTAAGACCCTCTTTTGTACTTGGGGGACGGGCCATGAAGATCGTGTTTGATCCGTCTGAGCTGAAGGGCTATTTTGACCTTGCAGTGTCTGCATCCCCGGACCACCCTGTGCTCATAGATCAGTTTTTAGAAGATGCCTTTGAACTGGATGTGGATGCCATTTGCGATGGTGAACTCACGGTGATTGGCGGCATGATGGAGCACATTGAGGAGGCGGGTATTCATTCAGGGGATTCCGCATGTGTGCTGCCTCCCTACAGTATTGCCCAGGAACACATTGATGAGATGACCCGGGCCACCATAGCCCTGGCAAAGGAGCTCAAGGTGGTGGGGTTGATGAACATCCAGTTTGGCATCATGGATGGCAAGGTGTATGTCATTGAGGTCAACCCCCGGGCGTCCCGCACCGTTCCCTTTGTGAGCAAGGCCACAGGGGTTTCCCTGGCAAAGCTTGCCACCAAGGTGATGCTGGGGAAAACCCTGGCGGAACTGGGATTTACCCAACAGGTAATTCCCTCCCATTATTCGGTGAAAGAGGCGGTGTTGCCCTTTGATCGGTTTGCCAAGGTGGACCCGGTGCTGGGACCTGAGATGAAATCCACCGGGGAGGTCATGGGAATTGATAAGGATCTGGGAGCCGCCGTGGCCAAGGCCCAATTGGGTGCCGGACAGAATCTTCCCGTGGAAGGCAATGTGTTCATCAGTGTTCAGGACAGCGACAAGATGGCAGCCCTTTCCGTGGCCAAAGATTTTTATGACATGGGATTCAAGCTTTTGGCCACCCGGGGAACTGCCATGTTTCTGGAGGATAATTCCATTCCCGCAAAAGTGGTGGAAAAGGTTTCCACCGGCCGTCCCCATGTGGTGGATGCTGTGAAGAACAGCGAGATTCAGCTGATTCTTAACACCGGTTCCAATAGCCAGACCAAACGGGATGGATATGAAATTCGACGGGCAGCCATTCGGTTTAAAATTCCCTATGCAACCACCACCGATGGTGCCAGAACCATCTGTGAGGCAATCAAAGCCCTTAAAAAAGAGACTCTTACTGTAATAGCCCTTCAGGACTACCATATGCAAGGCGGCAACGTATGATGAATGAAAGCGAAAGACCCAGAGACGAGTGTGGTGTATTTGGTCTGTACCGGCATCCAGAAGCAGCTCAGTTGACCTATTTTGGCCTTTATGCCCTACAGCACCGGGGCCAGGAAAGTGCAGGTATCTGTGTGGCCCGGGACAAGGATAAAATTTATACCCACAAGGGAATGGGCCTGGTCCATGATATCTTTGACACAGAAGATTTAAAAAAGATTGAAGGAGGGGGGGGCAGTGCCATTGGCCATGTCCGGTATTCCACCACCGGAGAGTCCAATCTCACCAATGCCCAGCCCTTTGTGGTGCAGCACCGGGGAAGGGCCTATGCCGTGGCCCACAACGGAAACCTGGTGAATGCCCATACCCTGAAGGAGGAACTGGAGGAGAGCGGTTCCATCTTTCAGACCACCATGGACAGTGAGGTGTTCCTTCACCTGTTCATCAAAAACCTGAAACAGGGCGATGTGGTGACAGCCATCCAAAAGGCTGTGGCCAAAATTAAAGGGGCCTACTCCTTGATTTTGCTCACCTGCAAAGGGGAGGTGATTGGCGTCAAAGATCCCAATAGTTTTCGCCCCCTGGCCCTGGGAAAGCTCAACGGGCACTACGTGCTGGCCTCTGAAACCTGTGCCTTTGACCTGGTCCAGGCAGAGTTTGTAAGAGAACTTGAGCCCGGAGAAATCGTCATCATCAATGAAGATGGAGTGACCAGCATCATGCCGGAAACTCCCATTTTGAAAAAATCTCTGTGCATTTTTGAGTATATCTATTTTTCACGCCCGGACAGCACGATTTATGGTAAAAACGTCTATCAGATGAGAAAGGCCCATGGAAAACGTTTGGCCCAGGAAGCACCAGTGGATGCCGATATGGTCATGCCCTTTCCGGATTCCGGTAACTATTCCGCCATTGGCTATGCCGAAGAGTCGGGGATTCCCTTTGAAATGGCCATGATCCGAAACCATTATGTGGGCCGCAGCTTTATCCAGCCCACCCAGGGCATGCGGGATTTTACCGTGCGGGTGAAACTCAACCCGGTGCGGGAGTTAATCCGGAACAAGGAGATCATCATTATTGAAGACTCCATCATCCGGGGTACCACGGCCAAAACAAGGGTCAAGGCCCTGCGGGATCTGGGGGCCAAAAAAATACACATGCGTATCTCTTGCCCCCCCCACCGATTTCCCTGTTATTATGGCATTGATTTTTCCACCAAGGGTGAACTGGTGGCCGCCTCCAAAACCGAGGCAGAGCTGACTAAATTTCTGGAACTGGATTCCCTGCATTACCTCACCATTGAAGGCATGCTGGAGGCCAGTGGTGTTGAAAATCCGGAAGATAATTTTTGCAAGGCCTGCTTTGACGGCTCTTATCCGGTGCCCTTTGATCCCAATCTGTCCAAACAGTGCATGGGGTAATATCCTTGTAGTTGTGAAATGTTTTTGATATTTAAAACCCCCCTGGATTTTTAAAATCCAGGGGGGTTTGTTTTGGATTTTCGGGGGTGATCATAAGATGGGCCACTATACGTTAAACGAGTTCATACCTCCGCAAATACCTGGAATAACAATGCTTATTTTTCGATTTTAAATTTTCACCACAAGGTGGTCGACGTTATGATCAAGCCCGGATTTTCATATAACCACCATGCCCTATCGGGCACAACGAAGATTGAAAATGATATCATGCCGCCCCCCCGACGGGCAATGGGCCCGGCCCGGAACCGTAGACGG
>JASFYZ010000385.1:0-5616 GCA_045046665.1 Desulfobacterium sp. | reverse complement strand
TCAAGGATATTGCCAACCTGCCAGATCACTTGTCATGGGAGGTGTTCAGTTTTTTTTCCCAGGAGATTTACCAGACCCTTGCCCCCCCAATGCAAACTTTTTTAATGAAAACCGCGGTACTTGACACCATTGATCCAGAGGTGGCAAATCATATTTCAGACTCCCATGATGCTCTGGATATTTTAAAGGAACTTGAAAAAAGGAACCTCTTTATCCAGCGCATTGATTTTGGCGGCAAATGGCCTTCTTTTAAATACCATAAACTGTTTCGGGAATTTTTATTACAGGAGCTTTTAAAAACACAAGGAATTGAAACCGTTGAACAGCTCAACAGGAAAGCAGGTCAATTTTACTGGAATAAAAAAGACCATGAGCTGGCCATGGATTATTTAATTAAAGCCAATGCCTTCTCTGAAATTGCCAGCATTATCAAAATCAAGGGAACGGATTATCTCATCAAGCAGAAGATGTCACGGTTGAAAAAATGGATGGATTCTTTACCCAGTGAAATGACCCAGAATGATCCCTGGCTTTTATTTTTCCTCACCATGACCCGGCGCATCCAGGGCGGAAAAAAAAACATCCGGGATCTTAAAAAGGCCTTTTTGCTTTTTGAAAAAAACCAGGATATTCGTGGGGCTCTGCTTTCCGTGGGATATCTCATTGAAGCGGCGGTGTTTATCCGCCAGCCCTCCCGAAAAATCCTGGAATGGATCCAAAAGGGAGAAAAGCAGCTCCAGACCATGGGCCGGAAAAACCGATATCCCTGGGCCCGGTCCCTTTTATGGCAGCAGATGGGGCTGGGATACATTGCCGGAAACGGCAATATCCCCAAGGGGATTTCCGCCTGCAAAAATGCCATTTTGTTGGGACGGCAGATAAATAATGGAGACCTTGTCCTCAATGCGTCCATTACCCTGACCTTTGGGTATGTCCAGGCAGGAGATTTTGCCAATGCCCGGCACATGCTCTCAAAAATAAAAGACCTCACCAGTGAGGGCAGGCACCCGGAGTACCGGGCTTTAAATGGGATTGTGGGCATTGATTTTGCCTTGAAAAACGGGCAATTTGATGCGGCCAGGGATCTTTTGACCCGGTCTGAGTCTGACATTGAAAAATTTGGTCTGATTTTTCTTTATCCCGGTTTTGTTGAGGCAAAGGCCCTTTTCCTTTTGTACACGGGCCAGTTTAACGATGCCCGGCAGATGGCAGAACATCTCAATGATTTTTCGCTGCTGGAAGGAAATGCGTTTTACAAAGGCATTTCCCACCGCATCAAGGCCCTGAGTCACCTCCGAGAGCACGCCTGTATCCTGGCAGACGGGGAAATTAATAAGGCATTAAACGCCCTGGATCAGGTTCCCAAAGGAGATATCCACTATTTTCTCACCCAGCAACTGGCAGGAATTATTTTATTTCAGAACAAGGCCTATGGCCAGGCCCAGGATCGGTTGATCCCCGTTTTAAAATATTTCCAGGGCATATCTTCGGATCTGTGCGCCTGTGAAACCGCTTTAATGTTGGGATTAAACGCCTGGGAACTGGGTGATCCAGACACCGCTTTTCACCACCTGAAACAGGGGTATGAAAAGGCCAGCCGTGAAAAGTATCCATTTTTCCCCCTGATCGGTGAATCGCTGTTGATCCGGGCACTTGTACTACTCACAGCCCATGGGGAGATCGACCCATTGCTCCCCTACCCCCTCTCCCTTATGCGAAACAAAGATCCCATGCAGCTGCTTGCCCCCATGGACGACATGTCAGTTGGGTGCATCAAAACCAACAAAAATAAACTTCTGGAAAACCTGCGTTCCTTGTATAAACACCTGCTGCCCGGGATCAAAATTGAAACATTGGGGCAATTCACCATCCAATGCAATGGTAAAATACTGGAACATAAAACATTTGGGGGCTCAAAACCCATTCTGCTGCTCAAGGCCATTGTATGCCACGGCTCGAAGGATATTCCCAAGGAAATCCTCATTGATAACCTGTGGCCAGATGCCACGGCAAAGGCCGGGGAGAAAAATTTTAAAATAAACCTGCATCGCCTTAGAAAAGCCCTGGAGCCCCACCCCAGAAAAGAATTTGGCTATTCCTATATTATCCACAAGGCAGGATTGGTTTCCCTGGATGGGGAGCTCGTGACCCTGGATGTGGACGAGTTCATGGCCTTTGGTGCCAGGGCCGTGGCACAGGAGCAAGAGGAGCAGTTTGAAACCGCCCTTGGGTATTATGATCATGTCATGGAATTATACCAAGGGGACTATTTCAGTGAAGAACCCTATGTGGAATGGATGGCCCGGAAACGGGAACTTTTCAGGGCCAGATTCATGGAATTGATGCAGAAAAAAGCAAGGCTTCATGAAGAATTGGATCAGAGGGACAGGGCCATCAGCACCTGGCACCGTGTTCTCGGGGTGGATGTCTGCTTTGAAAGCGCATATCGGAATCTGATGATTCTGTATGCCGATGGCGGGGAAAAGAACAAGGCGCTGGAAACTTTCAAACGCTGCCAAGACACGTTACAAAAAGAGCTGGCAACCCAGCCCGAGGCCCGGACCTTGGGGTTATATGATCAGATTTTATCCAGGTAAAACAAAAAAATGGGGTCAGGCTTGGCTTATGTGCATTATTTTTCAACAAATCCAGCCAACATTAATAATCCGTCCAGATCTAAACCCATATGGGGGGCTGTCTGAGAAAACCTACCTTCAGATGAAGTGGAAATATTGAGCAAACAATTGGTACAGTTGATGTTTCCAATTCTTATTGTTTCACCCAAAGGTGCCTTATATCAGACAACACGCTATATGTTGAAATTAGGATGCATTGTGAACACATTATATGGTTTTGAGGCAGGCTAATTTAAAACCAATTTTAAATTTGGCGAAGGTGTTGATTGATAACCCGTATTTTTTTAAACAGGCGCTTGGAACTCAAGGTTGAAAACTGGCCCCTGCATGGCCATAATCAAGGAAGTTTTTCCAATTCATTCACAATAATCTCAAGATCAGGGCGAACATTGATATCACCCACATGGACAAATCGAAGCATCCCTGTTTTATCGATGATAAAAAGGGCTCTGTCTGCCATGCCGTCGGATCTCAGTACCCCATAACGGCCACAGACATCTCCATGGGGCCAGAAATCCGAGAGCACATCAAACCACAGATCTCCCATCTCCCCGGTCCAGGCAAAAAGCGTGGGAATATTATCCACGCTGATGCCAAGAACAATGGTATCATATTCTTTAAATATCTCCTGGGTAATGTTATATCCCGGCCATTGATCAGAGCATACCGGGGTCCATGCCGCCGGAATAAAGGAGAGCATGACATTTTTTTTCCCACGGAAATCCTTTAACGAAATGGATTTTCCGGAGATGGCAGGCAGTTCAAAATCAGGGGCCATGTCTCCAACCTGCAAGGTGAGATGGCTGTCCACAGGTAATAATTTCCCGGGATCAAAAATCCTGTTGCCAAATCCCCGGGAACCGGCCATGGCAGTGCCGGTTAAACCCGTTAAAAGCAACAGACATAAAAGGATGCGATATATCTTGAACATGGCTGTTTTTTTCACTCCAGTTTTTTAAGACCCCATCGCAACCCCGGCGACATCTGGTGACATCTGGTGACATCAGGGAAAGATCAGGCAATTGTAGTAAGCGTCCGATGATCAAGTGGGATCATTTTGATTTTTTTAAAAGGGTTTCAAGAAACGCTTGTGGATGGGGCGCATCACCGGGACCAGAATAAAACATCTCCAGATTACCCTTTTCGTCGCGTTTTAACCCAAAAAAATGGGGGGTTCGGACCTCCCCGATTTTTTTATGAATGGTAAAATTACCATCACTGAAAAGCGGGAATTCAATGGCATATTTTTTCCTGAAAAATTCAACTTCAAAGGCAGAATTTCCCGCACCAATACCCAAAAACCGAATGGTTTTGTCCTGGGAAGGCAATCCTTGAATCAGGGAAAAAAGCGTATTCACATTAGTCGCCTCACGCTGGCAAATGGGACAATACATGGAAAATATCTCAATGATGACAATATCCGCCTTGATCTGCTCCAGAAAAAAAGAGTCTCCATTCAACAGTCCAAGATATTGTCTGTGAACGTCACTTCCCGGAGCAGACAATGAAAAATCAAGTGCTGGCTCAGCCTCACTGGCCTGCCCAAGGGCTTGGCCGCAGCAAAGCGTCAGAGAAAGCAGGCTCAAACATATCAAGTTAAAGTATCTCATGCTATATTCCCCCTTACAAATGCTTAAAAATTTGGGCTATCCACTTAAGCCGGAATATTCTCAAAAATTTTTATGCGAATAATTAGCTTTCAACCCCTTAATTTAAGGTTATTAAGACGCTTGATTATAAAGGATGTCTCACCTTAAGTAGGTAGCCAAACTTTGAGTTTGATCACTACATCAGCCAATTTTATCAGATCCATCAACTGAAGACCAAAAAAATCCTCAAAGGCGTGGTTTTGGACACCCCAGATCTGATTCCCGAACGGCAATTGTCAGGCACCATTGGCCAGGGACGAGGCATTGGTATATCCTTTTTCCCGGGCCTTGATATCAAGGTGAAGGGAGGAAACCATCTCAAGACCAGGGACAAATGGACGATCCATCTTTCTTAAATCCACCACCTTAATATATTGATGACAATGATCACAGAGGTTGACTCGGTACTCCTCCTCTTCGTTGCTGAAAAAATAAAGCTGCTGATCCTTGTCATTGTTTTCACAGAAAACACACCCCATCCTTCCCACGGCCCATTGATGGCTACAAAAAGAACATTTTAGATGCCGTTTTCCATCCTCATCAAAAAAGGCCATGTCCGGTTGATTTCCACAGATGGGACAATACCCTTTTTTCATTTCCGGCAGGGGTGTCAGGTAGGTTTCAAGCTGTTCTGAACAGGCTTTAATGCTGGGTACCATGCTGGAATAAGTGAAAAAAACCAGTTCTGAAACCTGCCCGCCTGATTTTCCTGCCTGCTGTTCTATAACAGCGTCCTGATTGTTCGAAATGGCTGTTATAACTGTTTCCAGTTCAAATTTATCTTCCTGCAATGCCTTTTTCAACACCTGTGCCCCCTGGGACAATTCCGGAGCCAGGTCATGGGCCAAATCACAGAGTCTCAAAAACAACACGCCTGTTTCTTTTACATCAATTAAGAATTCTGATGGGTCTATCAGAGGCAGTTGACTTTCCTGTTTCATGGCAAGAAGATCGGGACTGATAACAATGGTAGAAAGCTCAATTGCTGATCGGCTCTTCTCCTGGGCCAGGAACACCTGGCTGTAAAAATCCAGAATGGGCTGGTAAACAGGTCTGATCTTTTTAATCACATCGGCGGTCTGTTTTATCTGGTCCATGGTATTCATATGGGTTTTCCTTATCATTTAATGATGAGATTTTATATAAAACTCAGTCTAAAGCATTGCAATAATGAAAATTACATTTTTCGTTGTGCCAGGTAGTTCTTGGCATATGTCTGACACCGGAGTACCGACAGCAGAGCCCCCGACGGCTGGCTGACCGGAACATTGGGAACCAAAGGGGGAGGATTTTTGCCCTTCCAGGCGTTAAGAAGCACAGACTCTGTTTGA
>JASFYZ010000384.1:0-4289 GCA_045046665.1 Desulfobacterium sp. | reverse complement strand
TTTCTGTTTTCCTGTTTTTTTCTTTTTCTCCCCACTGCCTTCATCTGTTTTTGAAGCCGCATCGGTGTTATCGGCTTCTTTTTTCACCGTTTTTTGCAGGGGAGCAGGGGGTTCTGTTTTTTTTACCGCAGTGGTTTTAGAAGGTTGGGGGACGTTACCCCCTTTCAGGAGTTGGAGAAGTACATGTTTGTTTTTTGCCAGACACAAGGAGAGTTCATCCATTTGCTCTTCACTGAGCTCCATGTTCTCGGTTCTGAGAAAATGATAAAGGTTCTCTGCGATATCCAGCATCTTATCATGGGCATCGGCCTCCTTCTTTGTTGTAAATGTCATTTTTTCGTTTCCATCTCTAACAACGACATATTTAACGATGACAGCCATTTCATACTGCTCCTTATTTTAATAGCCTAAGTTAATTAGGCATCTAATCAAAAAGTGCATTGACAAACAGGGTGGCATCAAAATCTTGTAGATCGTCCACCCCTTCTCCCACACCAATGTATTTCAATGGGACATCCATGGTTCTTGCCACCGAGGCAACCACGCCACCCTTGGCGGTTCCGTCAAGCTTGGTCAGGGCCAGGGCCGTGATTCCCACGGCATCATTGAATAAAGCCGCCTGGGACAGGGCGTTTTGTCCGGTGGTGGCATCCAGCACCATTAATACTTCATGGGGGGCACCGGCCAGCCGTTTCCCCACGGATCGTTTGATTTTTTTTAGCTCTTCCATAAGGTTTTTCTGGGTGTGTAATCGACCAGCGGTATCAATGAGAAGGATATCAATGCCCCGGGCCATGGAGGCCTCCACTGCATCAAAGGCCACTGCAGCCGGGTCAGCACCTTCTCTGTGTTTGACCATCTTAACCTGGGCCCGATTGGCCCAGATCTCCAACTGCTCAACGGCAGCTGCCCGGAAGGTGTCAGCGGCGGCAATGAGCACAGTTTTGCCTTCGGCCGTGAATTTCACCGCCAGTTTGCCAAGAGTGGTGGTCTTGCCGGTGCCGTTGACCCCCACCACCATGATCACCCGGGGGCCGGTGGTTTGTGCTTCGGTTTCAATGGATGGAGTCTGGGGAAATAGAGACTTAAGTTCCTCTTTGAGAATGGATTTAAGCTCATCCGCTGTTTTTAGTTTTTTGGCTTTTTGGGATATTTTTTCCATGATTTCCATGGTGACATCCATGCCAAGATCCGACATGATCAGGGTCTCCTCCAGCTCTTCCAGGAGGTCGTCATCAATTTCCCTTTCCGGGGAAAATAGATCATTTACGTCGGTGAGAAGAATTTCCCGGGTTTTGCTGAGTCCTTTTTTCAGACTGTTAAAAATTCCCAATATTTATATCTCCAAACAGGTTGCATTTTTTTAAATTAAACACGTCAGGTCATTTTCATATCATGTGTGGCGTAAAGATTCAAATATCCATAAATATTCGCCCAGCACCCCATCTTCACCTATTTTGTCCTGCTCACATAACATTAGTATGCTACGCAGGCCCAAATAGGCGAATATGGGGCGCGGGCCAAACATTTACATTGCCAACCCGAACCTTAACAAATATCCATTGTGTTCCCATTTTACTGGTCCCGTGCTACCATCAAGTGATTGAGGAGGACATGGCACGGCATTACTGGTGTGTGTGCTTCACCATATTTTCCACCTTATTATGGACGGTTATCTCTTCACCCGGCTGGGGGACCAGTCATACCAGCGAAAGTTTTCAATTTTTAAAATGTTACAAGAATAAATCGTGCACTAAAACCAGGTCTGGAACTCCAGCCTTCGGGCTTGGAGTATAAGCGTCGTTTATCAGGTTTTTCTTGACATAAACCCCGGTTTTTAGTTTACTTTTAAAAGTTTTTAAAACATTGCGACCTGTGCAGGTAGCCCTTTGCTGACCCGATTTGAAGCAGCATTTCCGTGCTATTAAAACCCAATACCTACTTTTTCATACAACATAGAGATGAGCCACCCATGAGCGATATGAAGAAAAATGATCTTGAGATACTTTTGAACCACCCGGATGTTGCCCGCGTCATTGCCGATGTCAGCAGAGAAACAGAAAATCGGCGTTCCTATAAACCTCGACCCTGCGGGGTATTCAATGCGGATTCCATTGCCCTGGAATCCCAGGAACAATATGAGTTCTCCTTGAACAAAGAGGCCTTAAAAGCATTGCCGGATATTATAGACAACCATGTCCAGAAGCTGGTGGATGGGGAACGCTCTGATGCCGGAGACAATGCTTTTTTTAAGAAAAAACGGCATATTGGCATTGTGTTTTCAGGAGGACCGGCACCCGGTGGGCACAATGTCATTGCCGGTATTTTTGATGCGGCAAAAAAGACCAACCCCGATTCCAAGGTGTTTGGGTTTGTTTTGGGACCCGATGGCATCCTTGAAAATCGATATGTTGAAATCACGGCAGATCTTGTGGATACCCATCGGAACATGGGCGGGTTTACCATGATTAAAACCGGTAGAAGCAAAATTGATACCCCTGGGAAAATGGAACTTTCCAGAAAGGCCTGCAAAAAATTGGGGCTGGATGCCCTGGTCATTGTGGGGGGGGATGATTCCAATACCAATGCGGCGTTCATGGCCCAGGAACTTAAAGCCGATGGCATCCAGGTGCTGGGGATTCCCAAAACCATTGATGGGGATATCCAGGTGACTGCGGAATCCGGTGAAACCCTGTGCGCTGTTTCCTTTGGGTTTCACACAGCGGCCCGGGCGTTTTCCCAGAATATCAGCAACCTTTGCACCGATGCCAGTTCCGATTTTAAATACTGGCATGTCTGTAAGGTTATGGGCCGGGTGGCAAGCCATCTGGCACTGGAAGCGGCATTGCAGACCCATGCCAATATCACCCTCATTGGCGAGGACCTGGCCGATTATGTGGATCAAGAGCGGGTTAAAGCTGCGGAAAAGGCCGGTACTGTTGATTACACGGCCTATGGCATCACCCTGCGGCATCTCTCCCGGCTTGTCTGTGAGGTGATTGTGAACCGAGCTGCCCATGGAAAGAATTATGGTGTCATGATTATTCCCGAAGGGGTCCTGGAGTTTATCAATGAAATCCAGACTTTCATCATTAAGCTGAACACCATCATCGGCGATTACAACCATATCCATGATCTGGATTTCCATGCTTCCTTTCCCAGCCTGGACGCAAAGGTTGACTATCTCAGACGGCTGTCCCGGGGGCTCCGCGAAAAGGAAGCCTCTCCCATCTGGAATGCCAGGGATAATGAATTGTTCAATGACCTGCCTTCCTTTTTCCAAGAAGGGTTGTTGGTGGAGCGGGATACCCATGGGAATTTCCAATTTTCCCAGGTAAAAACAGAAAAGATCATCATGGATATGGTGAAGGACTATCTGGGGATTCTCAAAGAGAAAGGAACCTACAAGGTGGGCATTGAGCCCGCTCTTTACCGTAAATTCATGGCAGAGGCGGCCCTGGATGCCGATGAGTATGGCAGGGTACTGTTTAAAAACTATGACGGCACGGACCATCTGTTGGTGAAGCCCACCATTATTTCCATGAAAACATTGAGACTTGCCCTGGAGGATGCCAGCTTGGTTTCCCAGGATGGGGATATCCCCACTGTTCTGAAAACTATCTATAAAAAATCGGTGCCGGATTTTAAAACCCAGAACCATTTTTACGGGTATGATGGACGGGGAAGTAATCCCACCCGGTTTGATTGTAACTACACCTACAATCTGGGTCTCACCGCCTTTGGGCTCATTGCCAATGGGGCCACTGGACAGATGGCCGTGATTCGAAATCTGGAAAAAGAGATGTCAAAATGGGAACCCCTTGGTATTCCCATTGCCCGGCTCATGCATCTGGAAGAACGTAAGGGAAAATTGGCCCTGGTCATGGAAAAACGCATTGTGGAATTGGATTCAACGGCCTTTCAGGTGGTCAAGGGGCTCCGGGAAGAATGGCTTGCCGCAGGACCGGGGGGGGATCATTATCGCAAACCTTGCCCTATTGCCTTTAGTGAGGATGGGGATGATAATCGCCCCATTACTTTGACTTTGAATGCCTTAAAGAAGTAAGGGAGTTCATAACAAATAATCTATCCGTTTTACTTAAGCCATGTTGCATATAGCGCACATTAGCCTTAAAATTTGGATAGTTTTGTTCTGATGAAGTACCTAATGATATAATGGCATAATGCCGCCCCCGACGGCTGCCCTGACCCGGAACGGAAACGTCGGGGGGTATTTTTGCCCTTTTAGGCTAAACCACAGAAACTGCGGGCAAGTGTGTCCTCAAACA
>JASFYZ010000383.1:0-7997 GCA_045046665.1 Desulfobacterium sp. | reverse complement strand
AACAAATATTGAAAATCCATCTTGATTTGCCCACAGCATGGGGCAGAAATAGATTCTGCCCCCTACGTTCTTAATCCTTAGTATTGCACCTTGATTTGCCGAGATTTTCTTATAAAAAGCACACGCTAAACAGCCATTCTAATTATGGCTTTTAACCGACTCCTTTGGCGTGTAACTATCTGAAATCACGTTGGTGCAACTTATCATTTTTTTGGTTTTAAACGCATATGTTTCCAAAATTAAAATGGCTGCACGCTAAACACACATCTTTTTAATTGAAAAATCAAAGACAGTTACAGAATGGGTCAGGGCTCCCACGGATATATAATCCACACCGGTGCCAGATACCGGCCCCATGCGTGAAAGGTCCATGTTCCCCGAGGCCTCTGTTTCTGCACGGCCATTGATCAATGCCACGGCCCGGGTCATGGTGGAAATATCCATATTATCCAGCATAATCACATCGGCACCCGCTGATAAGGCTTCGCTTACCTCCCCAAGATTACGGGTTTCCACCTCCACCTTGAACTTAGTTCCCCATTTATCACGGACCTTATTGACGGCAGCGGTAATGCCCCCGGCCCCATCAACATGATTGTCCTTGATCATCACCATGTCATGGAGTCCCATGCGATGGTTGGTCCCCCCACCGCAGGTCACGGCATATTTCTGCAAATTGCGCCATCCAGGCAATGTCTTCCGGGTGTCCAGGAGTTTTGTCTTCCCGGACAATGCGTTGACATATTCCCGGGTCCGTGTAGCAATGCCGCTTAAATGGGAAATGAAATTCAACGCCACCCGCTCCGCCCGTAAGATACTTTGAATGGAGCCGGATATCCGGGCCACTTTATCGCCGGATTTCAAGCTGTCCCCATCGGTAAAGACCCATTTAATACCGCAGGTTTCATCAGTATGGGCAAAGGCTTTTTCAAAACAGTCCACACCGCAGAGAATTCCCGTCTGTTTTGCCACCAGCCAGTAAACATCCTCCTGGTTATCAAAGACGGCGTCACTGGTGACATCTCCCCGGGTTCCCAGATCTTCTTCAAAAGCCATTTTTAAAAGGGTCTCAAACACATGTTCCTCCCCATGGCAGGGCGTTGATCTCAACACCTGCCACCTGTAAAGCAGGTGATTCTATATATCAACACAAACCTGATGTGTCTTTACCCATTTATTGCACAAAAATCAACTGTTGAACCTTATTTCCCAAAAAAACAAGCTCTTCATCATAAAAAGGCATTAGGGAGTTCATGATAATAAAACTATCCACTTTTAGGTTACCCACTTTTAGATAAAGAGGGCTTGGTTCTAAGCTCGGCCACTTTTGACAGCACACATCAGATAGCAATAGTTAAACGATTGGAATTTATTATTATATCCAATGGCCGACGTTAGAACCAACCTCGATAAAGAACTTCAGATGCCGCGCATCCCGGTATATTTTTCCCAGGCAATGGCCTTATTTGCCTGACTTTAGAAGGTCCTTGTAGGGCCAATCGGCTATGCCGCCCTTCAGAATCAGCAATTTGTCTTCAGGTACATTTTGGGATTTCATGTAATCATAGCAGCGCTTGGCACCACTTTTGCCCCGGGGACAGACCACTATGACAGGTGCCCCTTTGGCCATGGACACCGCCACAGCATCATCTATCCGGGCCTTTTCCGTATCGCTTTTGACTGGAAAGGCATAGGTGGCTATAGAACCAGGCAGGTGGTGGGACTCGAATTCTTCCTTGACCTGGATATCCACAATGGTGACCGGAGCCTGGGTTTCAATCCAGATTTTTGTCTTTTCCGGGGATATAAAATTGTAATCTGAAGCCAGGGCAGCCGCAGTGGTAAGAAAAAAAGCTGCGATGACCAAGATAAATGTTTTCATGTGAATCTCTCCTTGTTTTTGATTTTTAAAAGGGGTGCTTTCAGACGTGACAGCGTTCAGCATACCTGGGAGAAAATCATTATGGCAAATCGTTAGTTTTCATGAATTCTATGGCTATGATAGAAATGCTCAATAGCCGGGGAGCATGAATCCAGAATCAGACAACGGCTGCACACCGTTTCAATCAGTGCCCGGTCATGGGAAATCAACAGGACTGCACAGCCGCTGGAACGGGAATAGTCCGCAATCAATCGAATAATATGGGCCTGGACGGAAAGATCAAGACGTGAGGTGGGTTCATCGGCGACAATGAAGCGGGGTTTCAACAGCATGACCCGGGCCAGGGCCATGCGCTGCATCTCTCCTCCGGAAAGCTCACAAGGGTACCGCTTGAGCATATCCGGGTTCAGAGCAACAGCACTGAGATTTTCCTGGATGCTGTCCTCCAATCCGTGGTAACGGATAACTTCCTGAAGGGATTCTCCGGTGGTCTGCCCCGGTGGAAATGATGACGCAGGGTCCTGGAATATTTTCTGGTAATACCGGCGAAGGGTATTCAAAGGATGCTTCTGCTGGCTTGCCTTTTTCCGGTCAATGCAGCTCTCCCCCCAGTAAACCCGTCCACGGGTGGGGGGCAGCAATCCCAGAAGGATATCTCCCAGTGTGGATTTTCCCACACCGCTGGGACCGCTCAACCCAACCATTTCACCGGGATAAAGACTCAGATTGACTTGTTGCAATACGGAAACAGGGTCGCAGAAAAGTCCACCCGCCCAATTCAGTCCCACCGCTTCCGCTCTAACAACACTGGTGGCATCGGATGATTCGGGCACTTTTCCCTCCATGGGCTGGGAACGGGTTCCTTTCGTGGAGGGGGGTGGTTCTTTCATAGAATTCATTTTTTTCTTCCACTGAAACTTCTTGTGAAACTTCATTTGAAACCATTGTCTCCGCCGGTTCCGCGCAAAAACAAAGGGGCAATGCTTCCGTACACCGAGGAGAAAACGGACACCCCCCTTGAAAACGATTACCGTTTAACTGGAGGGGGATGGGGTGAAGACCGTTTTGGGGTAATGCTCTGAGCAGTGCACGGGTATAGGGATGAGCTGGCGCATCAAGGATATGGGCCGCCGGACCCGATTCCATGATCATCCCCCCGTACATCACGGCAAGATCCCCCCCCAGTTGTCGGGGAACATCCACATCATGGGTAATAACGAACAGACTTTTGCCAAAATCCACCATTTGCCCAAGCAACCCGATGGTCAGATCCCGTGTGTCAGGGTCCAGCCCTTTGGTGGGCTCGTCTGCCACAATCAGACGGGCCGGTTCAGCCATGGCCATTACCGTGAGAAGGCGTTGGTTCATGCCACCGGATAGCTGCCAGGGATATTTTTTGCCATCACTGATGGATAGTCCCACCTGCTTGAAATATGTTTTCCAAAGATGCTGGATGTCGGAGAAATGGCCAAAAACATTCCCATTGTTTCCATTCCTGACCCATCGAAAAATTTCCGTCACCTGGGAACAGGACCGACGAAGTGGGTTAAGTGCCGTGCCGGGTTCCTGGGGAAAAAGAAAAATCTCCCGGCCCCACAATCTGCGCATGGTGCTTTGGGAACAGGCCAGAAGATTTCGATCTCCATAATAAATTTCACCCGCTGGGGATAGCTCTTCAGGCAGCAAATGGAATATGGCCTGGGCGATCAATGATTTGCCGCATCCACTCTCCCCCATCAGCGTGAGGGGACGTCCCGGTGTCAGATAAAGATTGACCTGATGCACCAGTGGCGGATGATGTTTTTTCCCCTCCATGGTGATTTCAAGATTCCTGACTTTCAGCCCCAGGCCCTCTTTTTTATCACGGCCTGTTTCAACAAGGGGTGTCACAGGACAAGTGCTTGTATCAGCATCCGTGGAAGCGACATGGCCCCCCGTCCAGAATGCCGTTGAATGCATCCTGTTGAGTTTATTGTTTTTCACAAAAGACGCTTCTCCTTTACCGTTCATGGGGCGTACCAGCCATGAGCTGAAATCCAAACACCGCCAAAAAAATAAAAATTCCCGGAACGATAACCAGCCAGGGCGCTTCTGACATAAATCCGATGCCCTGATTGATCATGCTGCCCCATTCCGGCAGGGGCGGTTGAAGACCAATCCCCAGGAACCCCAGACCGGATATATTTAAAATGGTTCTGCCCATGCCAAGACTTGCCAGGGTAAAAAGCTGGGGAGTCAACTCGGGGTAAATATAACGCCGGATAAGAAAAGCAGCATTAAAACCCAGAAGGTATCCGGCTTCAAGATGGGGAGCCTGCTTGATGGATCGGGTCATGTTCCGGACAAGACGACAATAATCGCACCACATTGTGGCGGACAGTGCAAAAACCAGGGTGGTCATGGATCCCCCCAATGTCCCGGCCAGGATAATGGCCAGGAGGGTTCCGGGAAAGGCCAGGGTGCCGTCCACCAGCCGCATGACCACAAGATCACTCCATCCTTCGCGATATCCGGCCACAACTCCCAGAAAAGAACCTATGATAAGGGAAATACTGGTACAGGAGAATGAGATCAATAATGACGATCGCCCGCCATACAGCAGACGGCTGAGCACCGACCGGCCCAGATGATCCGACCCGAGAAGATGTGTCCCCCCTGGAGCACAGAGGGTAAGAGAAAGGTCCTGTTTCAGTGGGTCCTGGGATATTAGAAGGGGGCCCACGATAATAAGCAAAAAGATCCCGGAAACCAGCATGATTCCGCACCTCCGGGGGGACGGGCGTTGCAGATTTCCAAGAAGTCTTCCGGAATGCATTAAAGAGATATCCCCAGACAATTTTCCAAAAACCAATCCAAACACCTTCCGGAACACACCCGTCATATCTCTCCCCCCCGGGCCAAAAGGCGGGGATCCAGCCAGGCACATGCCAGATCTGCAATAAGATTGGCCCCCACATAAAAAAGCCCGATTAACAGCGTCACCGCCTGAATCATGGGAAGATCCCGCCCCTGAATGGACTCCAGAAGTAGAAAACCGATACCGGGCCAGTTGAACAGATTTTCCAGCACCACCATACCGTCCAGCACGTGGGCCAGCTGTAGCGAGAGAAAGGTGACCACAGGGACCGCACCGTTTCTGAATCCATGATCCAGCAGCACCCGACGCTCCGGCACGCCCTTTATGCGTGCAAACTGCAGGTAAAAGGCATTCTTTACATCCACCACCGCCGTCCGGATGACCCGGCTGGATACCGCAGCCAGGCCAAACCCCAGGGTGATGGCCGGAAGCACTATATGGGCTGGTTCATGGAATCCTGCAGCTGGCAGCAGTCGCATGCGGATGGCCAGGAGCAGAATCAAAAATACCCCCAGCACAAATCCCGGCAGGGAGACCATGAGGCTTGAAAATGCGGCGGATAAAAGATCCAGCACGGATCCGGGCCGAAGACCAGCCAGTATCCCCATGGGCAGTGCCAATACCAGAGAAAAAATCATGGCGGCAGAGGCAAGTTTCAGTGAAAGCCCCAGGTGAAACCCCAACACCTCAGCAATGGGCTGATCGGTGACCATGGAACGTCCCAGATCAAAACGAAAGGTTCTGCCTACCCACCTGCCGTATAACCACAAGGCAGAGCGATTCAGGTGGGTCTCCTGCCGAACCTGCTCCACCCGCTCCTGATTCAACCCATCCTCACCATACTGTGCCATGGTCACTTTCACCGCCAGATCTCCCGGCATGGCCATCAACAAAACAAAGGTAAGCGTTGACACCCCAAAGGCCACAAAGAAACCCTGGAACAGTCTTAATCCGATGCGACGGACAATTATTTCCACCGCACGCCTTTTACATAGGATTGGATCTCAAAAGGATCAATATTGACCCCCTCAATGCTATTGCTGTAAGCCACAATATGTTCATACCAGGTGATGGGAATAACCGGAAGTTCCTGCTGGAGCAGCCCAAGGATTTCTTTTCGCAATGTCTGGGAACGACCCGGATCAAAAGTGGCCAGATATTCGGAAAGCATGCGGTTCAATTCAGGAGACTGCCACCCCATGGCCCCCCAGCTGCCAGCATGGGGTCCGTAGTCCCCGTAAATAGTCCCCACTGCATCGGGAATTTGTCCGAAGTTTCGGGCAACCAGGGCTGCCTGCAGGGTCCCATCAATATTTTTTTCAGGAATCAGGGACGATTCCACCACCTTAATATTCATCTCAATGCCCACCTGCCGTAGCTGATCCTGAATGGCCGTGGCAACCGGGGGAAGCATGGGTCTGGCTGCATAGGTCATGAGGTCAAAACTCAATTGCTTGCCATCCTTGACAAGGATACCGTCACTGCCGGGTTTCCAGCCGGACTGGGACAGCAGAGCAGCTGCTTTTTTCGGATCATATAAAAACCCTTTAAGCGCAGCATCATGCCACATGGCTGCGGTGGGCGGCAGCAGCTGGGTGGCCGCCGATGGCGGATTTCGGAGCAGTGCTGCAGCAATGCCCTGACGGTCAATGGCAAGGCTGATGGCCTGACGTACCTTTATATCTGAAAAAAAGGGTAGCTGACAGTTCAACAGCATCAGCCGGGTGCGGGGAATGCTCAGGGTTTCAACAGTTATATCCGAAGACTGTTTCAATTGCCTGGCATCCACAGGGGAAAGGGTAAAGGCCATTTCAGCCTGCCCCGCCTTCATCATGAATCCCCGGGTTTCTCCCTTGGAAACGGCATGGTATTCGGTTTTTTCAATGCGGGGTTTTTCTCCCCAATAACCAGGGTAGGCCTGAAATCGAAACAGGGAGCCCCCCTCATGATCCGTCAGCATATACTGCCCTGTACCATAAAGGGTTTTGATGTCACCTGCTTCATCAAAGGAGGCAGAAGAAATAATACCAGCACTGTAATGGGCGACATAGGCAGGCAGTGCGGAAAAGGGTTTGGCCGTTCGGATCTCAAGGGTTAAAGGACCGGATGCGGTAATTTTTTCCACTGTGGCCTTACTCAGAACGCCCTTGCTCGCCAGAGCGATATTAAGGCTGTGGGCTGCTGCCTCTGCTGTCAGGAACGTGTGATCATGGAAGGTGATACCGGGTCTCAGGTTAAACGTCCAGGTCAATCCGTCCTGGGCCACCTGCCATGATTCTGCCAATAATCCGGAAATATGTCCGGATGCATCGGCAACGGTCAACATTTCAACACACCCCATACGGGAATAAATGAACCCCGACTTAGCCAGATTCATTCCCTTGGCTTTCCAGGGGGCCACAACCCTTAACACCTGTGTCTCTTCAGCCGCCTGAATTGGAGCAAAGACAGATAAGCAGCAGATCAAAGTAATGCAGAACATACCAATAGTTTTTTTCATCATTATCTCCTTAATTTGTTTTAAAATCCGGCTCATTTCATTGCATAGGCAATAAAAAAATGTTTTCCATCTCCATAAGGATTGAATCCGAAACGATTGGTGTCATAAAATTGAATATTCTGAAATGCAGCCTTCTGCATCAATGCGTCGGCATCTCCAAGATGAATCCCCTCATAAAATGGAAGCTGTCTTTGAAGGGTGCTGTAATGAGTAAAAAATTTAAGGGGCAACGCACCGGCCCCACTGAACAGCCCCTTAAAGGCTTTCACAAACAGCAGAGAAATGCGTTTCCAGGTATCATTTTGCCAGAATCCATCCGAAACGATGATGCGCCCTTCCGGTTTTAACACCCGGTGCCACTCCCGGATGGCCCGGGCCGGATCCGGAAGGGTCCATAGCAGGTTCCTTGACACCACAACATCAAAGGTATCTTCTTCAAAATCGAGATGCTCGGCATCACCGGTCTTAAAATCAATTTCAAGACGGGATTGGACCGCTTTTTCTCTGGCCCATTCAATCATTTTTTCCGAAAGATCAATACCGGTTACGTTAAACCCCTGCCCTGCAAGATAAAAGGCGAACTGTCCGGTACCGGTTCCAATGTCCAGGGCACGACGGCCATGGCCGGTCTCCGCCAGCTCATGCATTACCGCTTTCCATTTATCAGCCACCTGAATGGATCGGTCCTGATCAAGGCCGTAAGTGTGGCTTCTCCAGTCCCAGTATTTTCTGATACCGGATTTAATCGGACTGTTTTC
>JASFYZ010000382.1:0-22211 GCA_045046665.1 Desulfobacterium sp. | reverse complement strand
CAGAAATTTTTGGAATACCTTTTCTGCAAGGGTGGGAATTTTAGCCTGTAAAATGGCAAGGGATATTTGATTAATGATCTCAGATTTTGCGGTTCTGATAGGAATGATCTGGCCGCGCTGGATCTCTTCCTTGACCAGATCAGAGACTATGACACCCATGCCAGCGTGGTGATTAATTGCGGAAATTACAGCTTGGTGACTATCAACGGTAAGCACAATCGAAAAATGGACGTTATATTTATCAAAATGGTGCTTGAACCAATTTTTAATGCTCTGGGCATCGTCTCTATAGGTGATAAAACTTTGTCGTAACAGGTGTTTAAAAGAGTGGTCTTTCCTAATGGAACGCTCATAGTATTGCCTGGAACAGGCAAGGACAACCTCTTCCTCCGCAATAGGATTGAAATAATAAATATCAAGGTTTCCGGCAAACCGATTCTGGGTTAAGAACACATCCACCAGGGCAAAATCAATCTCCCCTTTTTCAACCATGGGCAACAGCGTCCCCGGATCACCAAACTTAAGATAAAAGGTCACATTGGGGTATTGTTCACGAAATGCCGCCACAATGGCGGGAAAATAGGTTTTCCCAAACTCAACTGGTGCCCCGATGCGAAGCTTTCCAAAGGGTTCTTCCCTGGCCGTTTCAAGGGTTTTAAAACAGACTTCCAACGATTCCATAAAAGGATTGACAGTGGCAAACAGACGATCTCCTGCGGCGGTGGGAACCAGCCGTTTATGTAGACGGGTAAACAGGGGCGTTTTGATTTCATTTTCAAGTTTATGGAGACTTTGGCTCACGGCAGATTGGGACACACACAGGGTATTGGCTGCGGCCATGACACTCTGTTTGGAAAACACATGGTAAAAAACTTTCAGTCGATCTAAATTTTGAATCATAAGCAAAACTTAACCTATAGTTAAATTCATATAATTTTACTTATTACACCATCTCTTCTATAAAAACAACAGGAACGGGGTTTACCCCCACTTTGGGGAGAAATTGCCAGTGTGACACACATCCGCAATGTGATCAGGCCCCAGGCATTTAATCTCGCACATTACCAAGGAGATGGTATGATGGAATCAACCCAGCACTCATTTTCATGGCATTCCCTCACTGTGAATGCACCAAAATCCATTGTTAATTTTATAGATAAAAGCATAAAAACATCAATATTTCTGGTATCTCCTGCGGATACCACAGACACCCTTGGTAAAAGAGAGCTTCAAATATCAAGAAGCAATGGCATCACTCTCAAGGGAAGTGCTAAGGCATTATTCTGGATTGCCGTTTCCATCACCATGGCCATCTTAATAGGACAGTTGAGCTGAGGGTTTATTATAATTAAAAGAAGTTGTTACATCCATGCCGGATTTAAATTTTGTTAGTTGTAATCCGTCAGAACGAACTGTATGTAAGTTCAAGTTGTTCATATTCATCCTCTCTGTCAGCAATATATCGTCTGTTGCGACGAATATTTCTTTCCACTCGACCCATCTCTCTTTGATCGTCTTTAATTATTTCCAAAAGGTGCCGACGTTCATCTTTGCTTGAATTTTCATGGATAAGCAGGGTCTCATTTTCTTCCAACCTCTCTTGCAACTCCTCCAGATAATTTTCATCTGATTGGACAGAAGATTCCAGCTGATCAATGGCATGGGATACCGCATAAAACTGTTTACCGATATGGTACCCGTTGAGAAACCTCTCCGACAGTTCTGCCGGACACACACCGTTGTATGAGGTTCCCTTCTTCCCGATGATGATTCCATTGGATTCCGTGCAAAAAAGTTTAACTCCTTGGGCATGGCCTTTTAAATAAAATCCCAGATTGGGGGTGATATTATGTTTTGCGCACGCCTTGCGGTGCTTGCCCACATGGGAGGGTAATCTCCCCTTTGAACCATCTTCAAACCCAATGGTTTCCCAATCGGCATTTTGACATTCCGATGCACTCATGGTGGCGCACCCGTTTCCCATGAGCAGACATGCTGCTGCCATGATCCATAATCCTGATTTTTTAATATTCATGGCGCTCCATTTTTTATCTAAACAGTGTTTCTTTCTATCCCAAAATTTTCACATTAAAATTTTCGTATCAAAACCACCCCAGCGGTAATCAAACCAATACCAACCAGGCGCATCCAGGACATGGGCTGGACATGGATGCCGAACGACCCGAAATGATCCATGAGAACAGCCATTAACAACTGCCCGGCCACCACCAGAGAAAAGGTCAGAGCAGCCCCCAGCCTGGGGGTCAGGATAATGGTGGCAGCCACAAAAATAGCCCCCAAACAACCAGCGACCCAGACCATCCAGGGAAGGCCCGAGGCCTGCCGGATACTGCCAAAATCAATTTGGACCACAAGCGCATAGATGAACAAAAAAACTGTGCCAACGGAAAAGGATATCAACGCCGCAAAAACAGGATCTCCCAAGGCCCGTCCCATTTTCGTGTTCAGCACGGCCTGGATCGGTACCAGCATCCCGGCCACCAGGGCAAATAACAACAATATCATTTTCATGGCAATATCCTTTTATTTTTTCAGCTTTAATGATAAAAATGGATGAATCTGAGTGACAGACTGTTGAATTACCAGAATTTTTCTGGTCATAACCCAACCCTAAAGGGCTGGGCTTGAATAGTTTCGGCCTTATATCCCAAGCCTAAAGGCATGGGTTTTACGGCCGATATTATAAAAACGCCCAAAAAATTTCATTGAAAAGAGCAATGCATAAAAATAAACGCCAACAAATCCTCGTCACCGGTGCCACAGGGGTTGCCGGTCCTGCCATTGTGAACCAACTGCTTGAAAAAGGATATCGGGTCAAAATTTTTTCCAGACACTGCCTGAATCATAAAGCCTTTTCTAATCAAGTGGAACGTTTTCAGGGAGACATCCTTGACCCCAAAGCCATTTCCCTGGCCATGAAAAATATAGATGCTGTCTTTCATCTTGCAGCAAAACTCCATGACACAAAAGGTATTTCCCAGGATGATGTCTATCTGCAAACCAATGTAGAAGGCACCAAGCTGCTTGTAACTGCGGCCCGTGCTGCCGGGGTGAAACGTTTTATTTTTTTCAGTACCATTAATGTCTATGGGGCTTCGGATCCCAATCAATTCTTTGATGAATCCTCCCCAGTGTGCCCCGGTGAAATTTATTCCCGATCAAAGCTGGAGGCAGAAAGAATTGTCCTTGATGCAGGGCAGTGCGCACCCGGATTTTCCGTTGTTATCCTGAGAGTGGCCGCCGTTTATGGAAAAAGGATGAAGGGGAACTACAACCTGTTAATCCGCTATTTAAAAAAAGGGGGTTTTTTACTTTTGGGAAACGGTAAAAACCGAAGAACTCTGATATTTGATAAAGATCTGGCCAACGCATCCCTGAAAGCACTTGAACATCCCGACATCACTGGAAAAATTTATAATATCACAGATGGAGCGGTTCATACATTCCAGGAAATTGTCTATGCCATATGCCAGGCCATGAACAGAAAACCCTTGTTTATCAAAATTCCAGAAGTTCTCATACAAAAGCTTATGGTCTTAAAGCACAAAGAGGTTAAATCCAACCCATTGAATCGTTTTCTCAGCGCAGCGGCAAAACAAATGGAAAGCCTTGCTGTTTCCGGAGAAAAATCACAAAGAGAGCTGGATTTTATCCCCGAGTACGACCTGGATAAAGGGTGGCTGTGTGTCATTTCAAACACAATGAAATAAATATCCCAGATCCATCCTTACCCCGAAGGGGAGCAGCTACCCCTCAAAAATATATCCCACTGACCGTCTGCTTTTAAAAAAAACGGGTTTTTTGGGATCTTTTTCAAAATATTTTCTCAAACGAACCATAAAATTATCCACAGTGCGGGTGGTGGTGGTACTGGAATACCCCCAGCCCGCCTTTAATAATTTTTCCCGGGGGACAGGCCTTCCCCGGTTGGCAATGAGCACCCGCAACAACATCACCTCCTGTTCCGTTAGAATAATCTCACCGTTAATGCAACTGGCTTTTGCCGTGATAAAATCCACCACATTATCACCAAACCGATATTCATCCCCTGTAAACACATCGGTCTCTTCCGGGGCTGAAGCTGATTTATCTGACAGCGTCCATGACTGTCTCTCAAGAAGACGCTGGATTCTCAATAAAAATTCATCCAGATCAAAAGGTTTAGCCAAATAATCATCCACCCCGCAGCGAAGGCCCTTGACCTTGTCCTCGGCACTGCTCTTGGCAGAAAGAATCAACACCGGCAAACGCGCATCCTCCCTTCTAATGGTACGAAGAACAGACAATCCATCCATCATGGGCAGCATGATATCCAGCACAATGAGGTGGGGATGCCAGGAGCGCCAGGCATCAATCCCTTCAATACCATCCGATGCAAGGGTGATGTCATACCCCTGCATGGAAAGATTCAGGCGAATTCCTTCGGCAATGTGGATTTCATCTTCAATTACCAGGATACGTTTTTTGTGATCATTTTCCATAATTTTCTTCCTTTGAGATTGTCAGCCCCCTCCCTTGGCAGATAGAGGGTAAAAACAGCGCCACACCCCTTTCCCCGGGACCGGGCAGCCACCTTCCAGCCATGAATACGGGCGATACTGAATACAAGATACAATCCAAGGCCGCTTCCCTTGACCCCCTTGGTCTCACTGTCCGATGCCTGGTAAAATTTTCGAAAAATTTTTTTGATTTCCGCCTGCTCTATGCCAATGCCATTGTCCACAAAATCAATCACAAGACGCTGTTTTTTAGTCCTGAAGACAATGCGGACAGTGGGGGTATCATTGTTGTTATATTTTACGGCATTGGAAATAAGATTCATGATCAACATCTCAAACAGGAGCATATTTATAGGATACACAAAGACAGGGGAAGGACTTTCCACCGTTATGGTGCTGTTGTGAAACAAGGATCGGTTCTGATCACAGAAATGCTGCACAACTTCAACCAGATTTTCCCGGGTGGACTCGGGCCCAAAAGTTCGACTCTCAATGCGGGCAAGATTTAAAATACTGTTTATATTTTCCGTTAACCGTGTCACATCATCCAACATGAACCGGCTGTACTTTCTAATTTCTTCCACGGACAGCGGGTGCCTTAAAAAAGATTCAAGATAAATTTTCAGGGAGGTCACCGGGGTTTTCAGTTCATGGGTAAAATTGTAAATAAAATTGTGCTGGAGCCGAAAAAGCCTCACCGTGCGCTGGTAATAAATGAATGCCAGAAAAATACCGGCCAGCACCACCGTAATCAAAAGGGTTAAAACCAATATGGTCATACCGGTTCTGGAAGGAAATATCTGGCCCGGATCAATGGGAAATTTTTTAACAATCACTTCCAGGGCAGCGGTGATGTCCATATACCAGTAGATGGTCAGAATCAAGGCCGTGGCAAGGGAAATAATGGAACACGCAAAAATAAATACAGGATGCAGGTACCAGCGGGTTGGATTATATATCTGAAAAGTCATGGAACCATGATGCGACAGAATAAATAAGGAATCAAGGATTTAATGGGCCTGGTTCTAAAAAATAAAAAAAGGCCCTGAATTAAATACAATCCAGGGCCTTTTAAATATATTGTGCACCCAATTAGATGCATATTTTTTGGCTCCCCAGCACGGATTTGAACCGCGGACAATGTGGTTAACAGCCACACGCTCTGCCAACTGAGCTACTGGGGAACAGAGACCTTCTTAGTCAGCCCCGCAGGGCCGTTTCCTCGAAGACTCGATGCTTATACCCCGACGACCCCACCGTGTCAAGAAAAAAAATAACCAATTGACTTTTTTTTTTGAAAGTCTATATTTCAGACATCTTCAGGGGGGGGTGAGCCCCCCAAAAAGAGAGTACAAATCTCATTAAAATAAGGACTTATAATATGATCACTGAAGAGGGCATTATCACTGGCTCAACGCAAGAGATGGCATGGGTTAAAACCGTAAGATCCAAATCATGCGAGTCCTGTGACTCCAAAGACTCCTGCGGTGAGGGCGGAAAAAAAAACGAAATGGTGGTACAGGTGGAAAATACCCTCAGTGCCAAAGCCGGAGATCGGGTGGTCATCGGATTTGGCACAGCGCCCATGCTGAAACTCTCATTTGTTCTTTATATTTTCCCCGTCATTTTTCTTATCACAGGCGCTGTCATTGGACAAACCTGGGCACCGGCTATGAACATGGATGAGTCGGCAGCATCCATTCTGGCAGGACTGGCAGGCTTTGCCCTTTCATTTGTGGTGGTTCGCCTGTTTAACAATCGATTTGCAGACAAAAAGGAGTTCAAGCCTTTTTTGGTTAGATTTGCCAGAAAGACCGAGGCCCAAGCGTGCAGCAAGGCCTAACACCAGGAGATGGGTTGGCTCCCTGCCACCCATATTCCAGGACAGAGTAATTTCCAGCACTTACCCACGGGGTGGCATTATTCCATTTTGAATAAAAGTCAACCCCATGCCCCATAAAAAATTAAAACCAAAAATATTTTTCCCTTGAATATTGTCCCTTTCTGGGATAGTAGACTTAAAGTTTAGCGTATTGTCAATTGCACTGTTAACCGCTTTACCGATTAAGGATGAGGCAAGAACCATGACCTCGAAAAAAGAGTTAAAATTCGCTTCAATTCTGGCAATCGTGCTTTTCATCACAGGCATCACTTGCTACGCAGCATTTCCGCCCCCCTCCCCGGATGAACCGGTGAGGATTATGTTTCAAAATGCTGCAGGCAAGGTGTTATTCACCCATGCTGGCCATCAAGAGTATGATGTTTCATGCCTTGATTGTCATCATAACCTTGAGGATGATGAAATCTACAATTGTAGCGAATGTCACGAAGCCGCCGGTGACGAGAGTATGCCGGGAAGAACGGACGCATTTCACGCCCAATGCACAGGCTGCCATCAAGATCTGGGAGCTGGCCCCGTGGAATGTAATTCATGCCATGCCCTTTAACCCGATGATGGAACCCCTTTTATGTTTACGTATAAGGATTTACCCAACCGGGTTAAACAACATGGACCCAATTTACACCAGATAAAGGTTTGTTATGATTAAGAGATCATTTATCGGATTGACTGCACCGCGTCTCAAGTGTGACCTGGTTGAACCAGGTCCGAGGGAACCGGAGATGATTCCCATGCCCCCCCGCCTGATACTTATGCTGGATGAAGCACTGGACAGCACAAAGGAAACACACATCAGAAAGGGTGACACTACGAAAAAAGGAGAAAAACTCTTTTTATACAAAAAGAGTACCCGTTATGTCACGGCTCCCACCTCCGGCACCATTACTTCAATTGCTCCTTTCACCGGCGACTTTGGAGAAAACGCTACCTACCTTGTCCTTGAAAAAGATGGCAAAGATGAATGGGTAGAGGGTATTTCCGACTTTGCAGATATTCCAGACCTTGCCTCGGCAGACGGGGTTTTAAGAACCCTTCCCGGCGCTCCTCCTCTGGATCTGCTGGCTGCCCCCGATTCCAAAATTAAAAAAATTGTCATTTCCGGCATGGACAGTGACCTGATGTCCACCACCCGTCAATACCTGGCATCAAAATGCATGGATGATATCAAGGATGGTATTGAGCTTATTAAAAACATGACCGGCATCACCGATGTTTTTATGGCCATTCCGGAAAAGATGTCCCAGCTCTCCGCCTTTCAGGGAATGAACACCATCAAGCTGACGGAAGACTACATCGGCACCCTGCCCCAGATCATTATGAAAAAACACCTGGGGATTGCCCCAGTGGCTGGCAGCACCTGTGAAGACCAAGGTGTGTGTTTTATGTCCATAGAGGCCGTGCTTTCCCTGGCACGGGCTTACAAAGACAAAGCCCCTGTGTTTGATAAACTCATCACTGTCATTGGCAAAGATGGCGGGGTAAAAAGGGTCCGTGCTATTATTGGTACGCCCATTCACCGAATTCTTTCTCAGCTGGGCCTTGAAACCCAGGAAATGGACAGAATCATCATAGGGGGCCCACTAAAGGGTTTCAGTGCCTACACCCTGTATCACCCGGTACAAACTGACATGGATACCATTATCATCCAGGATAGCGAACAACTTTCCGGCGTATCTGACTATCCCTGCATCAACTGCGGTAAATGTGTTCGCATCTGCCCTGCCGGGGTTCCGGTCAACTTGCTGGTACGGTACCTGGAGGCAAATCTTTATCAGGAAGCTGTGGACAGTTTTGACCTTGATGCCTGCATTGATTGTGGTCTGTGCAGCTATGTGTGCACGGCAAGAATACCGATTTTTCAATACATCAAGCTTGGAAAACATGAACAACTGATGCTGGAAGCTGAAATGGAAACGGAGGCTGAAAATGCATAAGCAGAACAAATTCACCGTATCCCACGCACCGTTCTGGCATGATGGCGACAGCATCGGGGAAACCAATAAAAACATCATGGTGGCAGCATTGCCAGCCATTTTGTTTGGGATTATCCAATTTGGGATGGCAGCCCTGGGTGTTATCTGTCTTGCCATTTCCAGTGCCATGGCCTGGGAAACACTTTTTCAATTTATTTCCAAAAGATCCATTAAAATTGGAGATTACAATGCCGCTGTCATCGGCATGATCACCGGCATGATGCTACCGCCCACCGTACCCTGGTGGGTAGTGATCATCGGAACCCTGGTGTCAGTGGTTCTGGGACAGCAGGTATTTGGCGGTATTGGTGCCAACCCATTTAACCCGGCGGTTATTGGCATTGCTGTTCTGTCCCTGTCCTGGGGCAATTATTTTGATTTTGATGTAGCCTTTTTAAATTATCAGTTTGATTTCACACCCCTTGCACCCTTGGGTGCCCTGGATCATCAAGGCGCTGTAGCCGTTGATCTTTTCTCCACCCAAAGCCTTCTCATGGGCAACCAGGTGGGTGCCATTGGGTCTGTTTTTGGTCTGGGCCTTATTATTGGTGGCATTTATCTCATCATCAGGGGCTATATCCGCTGGGAAATATCCGTTGCATACATTGCCGGTATTGTCATCACCGCAGCGCTTTTTCAGATGTCCAACCCCGAAGCCTATGCCGGCCCCATGTTTCATCTGTTCACAGGATATACCCTGCTGGCAGTTTTCTTCCTGGCACCGGAGTCCTCATCTTCACCGGTTAACCTCATTCCCATGCTGATTTACGGAATCATGGGGGGCGTTATGACAATCCTCATCAGAAATATTGGTGCCTATGCAGACGGTACTCTGTATGCGATTCTGATTATCAACCTTATTAACCCGGTCATTGACATGATAAGACCGAAAGCTTTGGGAAAGGGAGTGAACAATGCGTGAAATGATAAGCATGGTTGTTGTTCTGACAGTACTCAGTGCCTTTTCCGGAGGAATGCTGGCGGCTGTTAGAACAGGAACCCAGGATAAAATTGAAAACCAGGTCCTGAAATTTCAGAAAGCACCTGCCATCAAGAAAATCCTCAGTGATGTTTCCAATGACCCCCTTCAGGATCGTTTTAAACTGATGGACAACGAAAAAGAGATCACCTTTTTTGTGGGAAAAGTCGACAATAAACCCCAATCTATTGCCTTTGAAGGAAAGGGCAAGGGATACGGCGGCGATGTGGGACTCATGGTGGGTGTCAACATAGAAACCGATTCCATCATCGGTGTCTGGGTCACCACCCATTCAGAGACCCCCGGTCTTGGCTCCCGGGCCAAGGATAACCCGAATTTCGTATCCCAGTTTGCAGGCATGAGCCTGGATAAGGTTTTTGCAATTAAAAGCGACGACGGTGCAATTGATGCCATGTCCGGTGCCACCATTACTTCCAAGGCTGTATGCATGGCCGCAAAACAGGCACAGGAACTTTACCTTCGGCTAAAACCTGAAATCCAAAAACAGACCCAACAGATGGCCAATTAGGAGATATAGTTATGGCACAATCCATGGTAAAAGAGTTTACCAAGGGCCTGTGGGCAGAAATTCCCCCATTTCGACTTGTTCTGGGTCTCTGTCCCGTCCTTGCGGTAACAAAATCCGTTGAAAATGGAATTGGAATGGGCATTGCCACCACATTTGTACTGGTGTGCTCCAATTTTCTGGTTTCACTTCTGAGGAATATCATACCAACCAAGGTTAGAATTGCCTGTTTCATTGTTATCATCGCCACCTTCGTAACCGTTGTGGAGCTGATGATGCAGGCTTACACTTATCCGTTGTTTCTCAAGCTGGGTATATTTATTCCCTTGATCGTTGTAAACTGTATCGTGCTGGGTCGGGCAGAGGCGTTTGCCTTTAAGAATGCCCCACATCTGGCCATTGCAGATGGTCTTGGCATGGGAATTGGTTTTACCCTTTCCCTGGGCGCCCTGGGTGCGGTAAGGGAGTGCCTGGGTAATGGAACCATCCTTGGGAATACAGTATTCGGGCCTGATTTTCAGCCATTCACCTTCATGGTTGAAGCCCCTGGTGCATTTGTCTGCCTGGGGTTGATGCTGTGTTTAATGAACCTTATCGGTAAAAAATAAGAAAGGAGAATACCCATGGACGATTATGTCGTTCTTGCCATAAGCTGTATTTTTGTAAATAACATTCTCCTTGCACAGTTTCTGGGTAACTGTCCTTTTCTGGGCACTTCCAAAAAAATGGAAACAGCAACGGGCATGGCCATGGCGGTTATCTTTGTACTGGTTCTGGCTGGTATGATTACCTGGATAACAGATAACTACCTTCTAAGGCCCCTTAACATTGAGTTCCTCAGAACCGTATCTTTTATCCTTGTTATTGCTTCCCTGGTGCAGTTTGTTGAGATGTTCCTGAAAAAAAGTATGCCGGCCCTGTACTCTGGGCTGGGTATTTTTCTCCCCCTCATCACCACCAACTGTGCGGTAATGGGTGTTTGCCTCATCAACATCAATGAAGAGTACACATTTGTACAGGCCATCGTGGCTTCTCTGACCTATGCCATTGGATTTGGGCTGGCCCTGGTGCTGTTTGCCGGAATCAGAGAAAGAGTCAACGTTGCAAGGGTTCCACAACCATTGCAGGACACTTCCATAGGTCTTGTAACCGCTGGAATGATTGCCCTTTCCTTCTTTGCATTCAAAGGAATGGTTTAAACATCACCCGTCGATGGTTCCGATCATCGGCGGGATCTTTTTTTATTTTAACCATGCACTACAGTCAACATCCCCTGAGCTAAAGACTCAGGGGTTGCTTGCCAATTTTTTATAAAATAATGGGCTTGGTTCTCACTTCGGTCATTCTTGGAAATATTCCTGGGGCGATCCCACCTGTAACGTGGCCAAAATTAGAATCCAATCCCAAATAATGAGGTTAATATGACTGAAGCTCTCTTATTCATGCTGGGCATCGGTGGACTGTGCGGTCTGGTTCTCAGCTTTGCATCCAAAATATTTTACGTATATGAAGATCCCAGAATTGCCATGGTAGAAAATAATCTGGCCGGGGCCAATTGTGGCGGGTGTGGGTATGCGGGATGCAGTGCTGCGGCAGAAGCCGTTGTCACCGGACAGGCTCCCCCCAATGTATGTGTTATTTCCAGCACCGAAGGCATTGCCCAGGTGGCTGCCATCATGGGCATGGATCCGGGTACGGCAGAACCCCAGCTTTCCTATTCCATGTGTGACGGTGGAAACCGGGCCAACAGCCAATACCATTATATGGGCGTCAATTCCTGCAAGGCCATGGCCCTTATGTATGGCGGACAGAGGCAGTGCCAGGTAGGATGTCTTGGACTTGGCGACTGCATTAAAGCCTGTAATTTTGGCGCTGTATACATGGGAAAAGATGGTTTTCCCGTGGTGGATGAAAGCAAGTGTGTGGGCTGCGGTGCCTGCGAAAAAGCATGCCCCAAGGGCATCATTGAAGTTAAATCCATGTCGGAGAAACTGCTGAAATTCAACCAGCAGAATGATCCCCTGGCACCCTGTGCCCAGACCTGCCCCGCAGAAATCAATATTCCCCAGTATATTTCCCAAATTAAAAGCGGAGATTATCTGGCTGCGGTTCAGACCATTCGTATGAGAAACCCCCTCCTGCTCTCCTGTGGTCGGGTGTGTCCCCATCCCTGTGAGGATGAATGCAGAAGAGGACTTGCCGATGAACCCGTCTCCATTAATCAGCTCAAACGTTTTGCTGCGGATTATGAGATGAACTCAGGCTCTCGGGTGCCCATTAAATGTGCCCCGGACACCGGTAAAAAAGTGGCTGTCATCGGTGGCGGACCTGCTGGCTTAAGCGCTGCTTATTTTCTGCGCCGGGTGGGTCATGAAGTCACTATATTTGAAGCCATGCCCGAACTTGGTGGTATTATTCGATATGGTATCCCCGAGTACAGATTACCCAAAAAAGTGCTTGCCTGGGAAATTGAAGGCATTTTGAACCTTGGTATTAAAGCCTACACTAACACCCGTCTGGGGCTTGACTTTGGTATTGATTCCCTGGTCACCTCGGGCTATGACGCTATTTTCATGGGCATTGGTGCATGGAAGGATTATGCCCTTGGTATCTCCGGCGAAGATCTCAAGGGATGTTATACGGGTATTGACTTTCTTTCCCGCTCTGCCGGGGGAGAAACCTTTGAGCTGGGTTCCAAAGCCGCTGTTATCGGTGGGGGTAACACCGCCGTTGACTGTGCCAGAACCATGTTGAGACTGGGCGTTGAAAAAGTGTATATGGTCTATCGTCGTACCCGCAAGGAGATGCCAGCCAATGAGGTGGAGATTGTGGCCTCGGAGCATGAAGGCATTGAATTTGTCTTTCTGGCAGCCCCGGTCAAGGTGGTGGGCGATGACAATGGTAAGGTCACCCATCTGGAATACCTGAAAATGGAGCTGGGTGAGCCCGATGCCAGTGGTCGACGCCGTCCGATGCCCATTGAAGGGTCTGAGACCCGGCTGGAACTGGACACCCTTGTCACGGCCATTGGTCAGGCCCCTGATCCTGCATTTAAGGAAGGCGGTCCCAAACGCATGGATGACCTGGAACTGACTCGCTGGTCCACCATTGAGAATAATCCTGAAACCCTTCAATCTACGGTTCCGTATATTTTTACGGCAGGGGATTCAGCCACAGGGCCTTCCCTGGTAGTCACAGCCATTGGTGGCGGTCGTCGGGCCGCAAGATCTATTGATCTTTACCTCAAGGGTGAAGAGATCACACCGGTGCCAGACTCATTGCAGGATGCCCGCATTGAAGAATCCATTTTCACCACGGTTCCCGGGGTCACCCCCATCAAACGTGCTGAAATGCCGGAACTTCCCGTGGCTGCCCGCATTGACTCCATGATTGAGGTGGATCAGGTTCTGCCAGAAGATGAGGCACTTAGAGAGGCCAGTCGCTGCCTGAAGTGCTGTCGAACCTGTTATAATCCAGATGTAGAGACTGCATAGGGCGATTACCGGATAGGTTAACACCCCCTGAGCCATGGGACAGATTTAAAATCTGTCCCATGGTTTTTTACCGGTTTTTTATAAACATACATAGCAGACTTACCTGCCACAATGAAGATCGAAAATGGTATCATACCGCATCATAGGACTGCTGGCGGCACTCTGCTGCTGCATTTTCTTATAAAAATCCATGAACAGCAAATTGCTCTGGTCTTTGACCTTACAGCAATTTGCTGTTCTGGTTTTTAATGAACACTATTTTATTTCAAAATGAGGTGCATGATGTCTCTGAACTTGCATTTTCGCCACGTTCTTATGTCTGCCATTATCATCCCGGCAGTCAATGCCTTTAAACCTTGCTGGTTCCCCCCTTCTAAAGGGCATTTCTCTGGGTCGGGGTATCTGTTAAGACTTACCATTGTGTGCCTCTTTCTGGCAACAGCCATGGATGCTGCCGCTGGCATCCATGATGTACAGATTCATGAAATCAGCGGTAAAACCATGGGGACCTTTTATCATGTAAAGATATCTCATCCGGGTAAAATTGACCGGGTGATTTTAAAAAATAAAATTGATGCCCGGCTCCAGGCAGTGAATGACAGCATGTCCATGTATCTCAAGACCAGCGAAATTTCACGGTTCAACCGCGTCCCGGAAGATACCCCCATGGTCATCAGTGATGGATTTGTCCTTGTGCTGAACCAGGCCCGGACACTTTATGATTTAACAGGGGGGGCCTGGGATGGCACGGTCAAGCCCCTGGTGGATATATGGGGATTTGGCACCGCCCGGGCCAAGGGCAAAATGCCTGCCAAAGCCACTATCAATAAGGCCCTTGAGAATACAGGCTTTAACAAAATAATTCTCTTTAAAAATACCCTGGCCAAAAAAGAACCGAACATAACACTGGATATGGGTTCCATTGCCAAGGGATATGGCGTGGACCAAGTGGCCGCCCTTTTGCTGGAAAACCACTTTGAGAACACGCTGGTGGAAATCGGCGGGGAGGTGGTGGGGTCCGGGGAAAAAAAACCGGGGAAACCATGGAAAGTGGGGATTGCCACCCCGGATAAGCAGATTGCCAAACAAACGGTATACCGGGCAATTGCTCTCCAGAATAAGGCACTTGCCACCAGCGGTGACTATCGAAATTTTGTTGTGCTGAACAAAAAGGCTTATTCCCACATCATTGATCCATCAACGGGATATCCTGTAAAAAATGGTGTGGTCTCGGCATCGGTACTGGCAGACACCTGCACCCTTGCCGATGGACTGGCAACGGCATTGATGGTCATGGGCCCCCAAAAAGGAATCGCCCTGGTCAACCGCATGGCAACGACTGAATGCCTGATTATTGTTCAAAAAACCGATGGCTCCTTCATCAACCGCTATTCCAGTGGGTTTCCCGGCCAAAGCCACTGATTATTTTTTAAACGACCAGCCGCCGGTGGTTTTTCCCAGGGCTTTTCCCTGCCACAGATTCCGCGTCTCCAGGGACTCATGTATCATTTTAAAGGTTGCCGTTCGATCCAGGGACCACTGGGGAGCTGCAAGCTCATCTGGATGGGGATCTCCTGTGATCCTCTGGACAATCACATCACCTGGCAGCAGGGCCAGAAAATCACACACAATATCCACATATTCCTGTTGCTCCAGGCATTGGTATTGCCCAGCCTTCCACAGGGTTTCCATGGGGGTTCCCTTGACCACATAGAGTAAATGCAATTTTACGCCATCAATGCCAAGCTCACCAATTTTACGGGCAGTTTCAAGCATCATGGCCTTATCCTCCCCGGGAAGGCCCAGAATAATGTGGGCGCAGACATTAATGCCTGCATCCCTTGTCATCTGTGTAGTTCTGGCAAAGCAGGCAAAGTCATGCCCCCGGTTAATGCGTAACAAAGTCTCGTCATGCACCGACTGAAGCCCGTATTCCACCCACACCAGATAATCGTCCACATAGGAGGCCAACACCGCTATTTTATCCGGGTCCACACAGTCCGGCCGGGTTCCCACGGCAATCCCCACCATGCCTTCGGCCGCCAGGGCCTCATCATACATGGTTTTCATGTGTTCGCAGGAGGTGTAGGTGTTGGTATAAGATTGAAAATAAGCTTGAAATTTCCGTGCCTTGTAGCGCCTTATCATGGCTTTACGTCCCACCTCTATCTGCTCGGTGATGGAAAACCCCCGTTGCCAGAGCCCGGACCCAGATCCCTTACTATTGCAATAGATGCACCCCCCCCGGCCAATGGTACCGTCCCGGTTGGGACATCCCAACTCTGTGTCCACAACAATTTTTTGAACCCGCTCTCCAAACAATGCTTTTAAATAGGCATTGTAATCATTATACCGTCTTCCCATGTGAAGTATCTATCCCCCTACCCTGCCCGGGTATCTTGCCACAAATGAATTAAGTTATCCATCTCTCCTTGACCTTGCACCGGAGCAGATATATATTAACTGCCCATGAAATTCTATAAAAAAAAATATGATATAATTGTGATAGGTGCAGGTCATGCCGGGTGTGAAGCAGCCCTTGCGGCATCCCGCATGGGGTGCGAGGTGTTATTGCTAACCATTGATCTGGACAAGGTTGCTGCCATGCCCTGCAGCCCCTCCATCGGGGGGATGGCCAAGGGACAACTGGTGAAAGAAATTGACGCATTGGGCGGTGTCATGGCGAAAATTTCCGATGCCTCTGCCATCCAGTACCACACCTTAAATACAAGAAAAGGGCCTGCGGTGCAATCAACCCGGACCCAAAATGACAAAAGCCGCTACCAGCAAATCATGAAATCCACTCTTGAACTGGATGAACGCATTGATCTCAAACAGGCCATGGTGGAGGAACTTGTCATTGAAGATAAGCAGGTCCGAGGCGTAGTGGATAAAACCGGTTTTGGTTTTTCCGCCCCCATTGTCATCCTGGCCACAGGCACTTTTTTAAGGGGCCGTGTTCACATTGGTTCCCGTTCCTTTGATGCGGGCCGGGCCGGGGAATTTGCTGCCATGGGCCTTGCCCAGTCCCTTGATGATCAGGGATTTACATTGGGCCGCATGAAAACCGGGACCCCCCCTCGAATACATAAAAGATCCATTGATTTTTCTGCCTTTAATCGTCAGGAATCCGATGAAAATCCCACCCCGTTTTCCTATTCCACATCCGGGGTAAGCCGTCCCATGCTCTGCAGCTACATGGGCAATACCAATATGACCACCCATGACCTGGTAAGGCAAAATCTAAAATACTCGGCTCTTTATGGCGGATTTATTAAAGGTCAGTCCGCACGCTATTGCCCCTCCTTTGAAGATAAGATTGTAAAATTCCCGGAAAGGGAAAGTCACCAGGTCATTCTTGAGCATGAAGGGGTAAAGACCAATGAAATATACGCATCAGGCCTTGGAAACAGTCTGCCGTTGGAGGTCCAGATTGACATCGTCCGTTCGGTAAAGGGATTGGAAGCAGCAGAGATCATGCGCCCGGCCTATGCCATTGAATATGGCTATATCAATCCCCAGCAACTTTACCCCACTCTGGAGACCAAAAAAGTTCAGGGACTTTTCATGGCAGGCCAGATTAACGGTACCTCCGGCTATGAAGAAGCCGCAGCCCAGGGGATATGGGCCGGGATCAATGCTGGATGCAAAATCCAACAGAGACCTGCCTTTATATTGGACAGATCCCAGGCCTATATGGGCGTCATGGTGGATGATCTGGTCACCCGGGGCACCCGGGAACCCTACCGAATGTTCACCTCCAGGGCAGAATATCGTCTGTTGCTCCGGGAAGACAACGCAGATCTTCGTCTGGCTGAAATAGGGTTCTCCCTGGGCCTGGTGAATCAGGAATTCCTGGATAGCACCCGGGAGATCCAACGCGCCACCGATCAAGAAATTTCCCGCATTCGACAGACCATTGTCAAACCCACCGTGGCGGTGAATCAATGGATTGAAGCAGCCAAAAGTGCCCCCCTGACCACCGGCGCAAAGCTGGACCAGCTACTGAAAAGGGCGGAATTGAACTATGCCACTGTGGAGCACATCGCTCCCCCGGACTCTCCTGTCACCCCACGGGTAAGACGTCAAGTGGAGGTGGAACTTAAATACGAAGGTTACATTGTACGCCAGGTCAGGGAAATCAAAAAATTTAAGGATATGGAAAAAATCAAAATACCTTCAAATCTTGATTTTAATGAGATCCACGGACTTTCCAATGAAATGAGGGAAAAATTAACTAAAATCATGCCTGAATCCCTGGGGCAGGCATCCCGCATTGATGGCATGACCCCAGCAGCCCTTTCAGTGATAATGGTGGGAATCTCAGCCCTTAGAAGATCCTTGAATTCTTGACACATTGAAATTTAAGTTTATTTTTCAACCATCATCAGGAAAATGTTTAGAGGGCGCATTCCCATTTTTCCGGCATCATCATAGCATTCTATGGATCTGATTTTCAGGCAAACGGGATCAGGCTTGTGTTATTGGCGTTATCGACCACAACCCGTGCAAACTCCAAAACCACCGATAATGCCAATAATGCAAGCCTGCCTCCCCATCACTAATGTTTTTCTTTAAAAATGTATGAATATCAAATAATACAAGGAATTTAAAAAATGTCTGCAACAGATTACTACAAAGTTCTGGGGGTTAATAAAGGGGCAACGGCTTCTGAGATCAAAAAAGCCTACCATAAACTTGCATTAAAGTACCATCCAGATAAAAATAAGGATGATAAAGTAGCAGAAACAAAGTTTAAAGAGATCAGCGAAGCCTATGCGGTGTTGAGCGACAAAGAGAAAAAAGAGCAGTATGACACCTTTGGATCCGCAGGCTTCCAGCAGAGATACTCCCAGGAAGATATTTTCAGAAATTTTGATGTTGGAGATATCTTAAAAGAATTTGGCTTTGGTGGCGCAAGGGGTGGGGCAAGGCAATCCTTTGGCGGGGGTGGGTTCTCATCCATGGGGGGGAATCCTTTTTCCCATGCAGGAGGCGGATGTCATGGAGGCGGATGTCACAGTGGCGGTCAACAGCGCTCCACCACGGGAAAAGATCTTGAATATGAGATTGGCCTGACATTGGAGGAGCTGTACAACGGTGCCCAAAAAACGGTGGCATTAAACCATGCCGGGAGCAATGAAACCATCACGGTGAAAATCCCCAAAGGTATGACCCAGGGAAAAAAAATCCGTGTCCCCGGCAAAGGAGAACCCAGCCCTTACGGCGGTCCCCGGGGTAACCTGCTGATAAAATCCCGCCCCCTGCCCCATGCTCAGTTTCAAATCGATGGAAATGATGTTTCCATTGTAAAGAATATCAAGTTAACCGAATCATTGATGGGTACTAAAGTGGATATATCAACACCCGTGGGTAAAAATATTTCCATCACAGTGCCGCCGGGAACCCGACACAAAGCCAGGATGCGACTTTCAAAACAGGGAATTCCCCTCATGAATTCCAGTGAATCCGGGAATCTATTTGTGATCATCGACATTACAATGCCGGAAGAATTGACAGGGGCTCAGAAAAAACTTATTGAAAAATTAGCAAAAACCGGACTATAAGTAATAACTATGACAACACTTGTTCCCATGATCTCCCAAGAGGAGATCGCACAAAAGGTAAAAGAGACCGGTCAGCAAATTTCCCTGGACTATGAAAATAAAGAGTTGATTCTCATTGGTATCCTGAAAGGATCTTTCATCTTTCTGGCAGATTTAACCCGGGTGATCACCATTGATCATAAGGTGGATCTTGTGGGGGTATCCAGTTATTCAGGAACCCGCACAACAGGAATCATTAAGTTTACCAAGGAACCAGACCTTGAGCTTAAGGGAAAAGATATCCTTATTGTGGAGGATATTGTGGATACCGGCCGTACCCTGTCTGCACTTTTAAATTTTTTTAAAACCTATGAGCCCAAATCCATAAAAGTGTGCACGCTGATTGATAAAAGTGAAAGGCGGGATGTGCCGGTGAAAGTGGATTATGCCTGTTTTCATCTGGACGAAGGATTCATTGTGGGGTACGGCCTTGACTATGACCAGAAATACAGAAATCTCCCAGCTATATTTGACTTGAAACTATAACTATTTTTTTTTGACTGCACTGTTCTCTACAGGCAATGATTATTTATACGTTGAGCCCCACTGAATCTTAAGCCTGTGGAAAAGGTCGCACGGGCTGAAAATTATTTTCATTAAAACTGCCCCGGGGAAGCAGGAAGAAAAAAATAGATGATATTTAATTATCTTAATTTTTTAGGACGGTAACGTATGATTATCATTTGTGAAAATTGTACCGCTAAGTTCAACCTCGATGAATCACTTTTGAACCCAAAAGGGTCCAGAGTTCGATGCAGTCAATGCGCCCACCTGTTTCTTGCTTTTCCCAAAGGATATGGTCCAGAAAAAACTATTCCTCCAGCAATGGAGGTAAAAGAATCTTCAACAGAAGAGGTAGCTCCCCTCAAACCGGATGAAAGTATCGATGAACCGCCACACGCCCCTGTAAGCGAATCTGTTGAAACGAAACTGGAGTCCCCTCAAACAGAGCTTGACTCATCATCCCCATCCCCATCCCCATCCCCATCCCCAGAAAATACCCTGGAATCCGATGACATTGGCTTTGATGCGGACCTGGATCTGGATTTTTCCGACACGGATTTTGACTTTGATGAAATTGGTCTGGATCTGGATGACCCCGCGTCGGGTGATGCGAGTGACTTGGCTGATGAGACATTGACACAAGAAGCCATAACACCCCATGACACTGAGGATGATCTGGATTTTGATCTGGAACTGGATTTCGATATAGACATGGAACTTGGGCTGGATGATCCTGCACCGGATGATGCAGGTGACATGCATGATGAGACACTGACACCAAAAGCCATAACACCCCATGACATTGAGGATGACCTCGAACTGGAACTGGACCTCGATCTGGATATGGAACTTGGACTGGATGATCCTGCACCGAATGATGCAGGTGACATGCATGATGAGACATTGACACAAGAAGCCATAACACCCCATGACATTGAGGATGACCTCGAACTGGAACTGGACCTCGATCTGGACATGGAACTTGGACTGGATGATCCTGCACCGGATGATGCAGGTGACATGCATGATGAGACACTGACACAAAAAGCCATAACACCCCATGACATTGAGGATGACCTCGAACTGGAACTGGACCTCGATCTGGACATGGAACTTGGACTGGATGACCCTGCACCGAATGATGCAGATGACATGCATGATGAAACGCTGACACAAGAAGCCATAACACCCCATGACATTGAGGATGACCTCGAACTCGATCTGGACATGGAGCTTAATCTGGACATGGAGCTGGAGCTGGATGACTCCTCACAGGACGTCCCAGACAACATGGAGGATGAATTTAACCTGGAACTGGACCTTGATAAAGATAACATGCCTGCCACGCCAGATGAAACCCAGGCCCCAGACTCTCCACCAGCGACCATGGACGACAATGATCTTCCTCTTATCCAGGAACAGGAAAAACCACGGGCAAAAAAGGATATCCCCAAAGAACCTGGGGATGACACCCCCATTGCTGCACCCAGTTCAACAACAGGTCCACGGCCCCAGTACCCCCCCCTTGGCATAGAAAAAAAATCATCACCCATTGTGAAGTTATTTGTCTTTTTTATTTTGCTTCTGATACTTCTTTTAGGTGCCCATGCAGCATCTTTGATGACTGGCATCACCATTCCCTTTGTTTCTGATCTTAACATTCCTTTTTTAACGGAATTGGTGACCCCGGAACCACCGCCACCACCGCCAATCCGGCTGATCCCAGACAAAAAGAGTATCAACGGACGATTTGAAATCAACCAGAAAGAAGGTACCTTGTTTGTCATTACGGGAAACATCCACAACACCTCCCAGGTTACCTGCACCAATGTCAGGGTGACAGGCTCTCTGATAGACACAAAAAAGGCTAAGATTAAATCTAAAACCGTTGTATGCGGGGTCACCATACCCGCCCAACAACTTGCCACACTGGAGCTCTCAGCCATGGATAAAACATTGAGCAATTCAGACCCACAGACGTCCTTCCCACTGGCTCCGGGACAATACAGCCCTTTTATGATTATTTTCTCAAAACTTCCAGATAACCTTGAAAATTTTACGGTGACCGTGGATAAATTTGACAAAAAATAAAAAAATAGCTTTAACCCAATTTAAAACTTGACACCCCCCCACAGGTAAGTGTATAAAGATCGGGTTTTGGCGATGTAGCTCAGTTGGTTAGAGCATGCGGCTCATATCCGCAGAGTCCGGGGTTCAAATCCCTGCATCGCTACCAGATAATACGAAAGCCCCTCCGGTAAACGGTTGGGGCTTTTTTGTTTTTTCAGATACCACCTCTTCCCACAAGTCAGGATTCACTCTTCTTCCCATCCTCATTTTCAATAAAAAAAAGTGTGGCCCCCACAGGTGCAAAGGAAAGAAAAAGTATATTCAGCCATGGAATAAGAAAACAGATCCCAAACCCCAGGTGAAACAAAAGATTTTTCTTAAAATACCGGAATCGAATTGCAAAGCTGTTCATACGTCTGGCTGGCACCAGATCGGTGTTATCCCAGGCAAGAAAAGCCCCGGCAGCAAGGGCAGAAACCACGGCTACCCCAGGTCCCAGGGGGGTAAAAAACCCCATGATCATCAAGAGGAGCATCAAAAGCATGGGAATAATGGCCCGGGGAATTTCCTGGCGAATCAGATGGAATAGGGTTTTCAACAAGGACATCTTTGAACATCTCCACTGCCTTGTTGAAGATA
>JASFYZ010000381.1:0-4544 GCA_045046665.1 Desulfobacterium sp. | reverse complement strand
CTTCAGCACGGAATCCTTTTTGTGCATTTTGTTTCTGGCTAAACTTTTCCATCCCCAAAGATTCAGGGACCTGGATGTGGCCCAGGAATTACAGGATTACTATGCCAGGTTTTATCACTATGCGCTGACACCGGTTGAGGCAAACCGCATTTTAAAGCACCTGCCGCCCATGACGGGTTCCAGGAATTAAACGACCACCAGCTACAAGCTGGTGGATTTAAAGCTCGGTGGGCTAAACCGCCGACTGAAAGTGAATGCGTCTTAAAGACGGTGGTTTTAACCACGGGTCGAGCGCCAAAGGCGGGCTAAAGCCACCTATGGAAATAAACCAACTATTGAGATCTCGATGATCTCGTTTTTTATATAAAAATCTGTCCAAAATGCTGAAATGATTGAGGTTTCAATATTTGTTGTGGGCAGACCAGATCCCCAACACGGTATGCCCGTGGCAGTTTATATTAAAATCCTGGCAAACGAAGAAGGACTTTCAATCTTCGTTGTGGGCAGGCCCGGGTCCCCCATGCGGTCTGCCCGGGGCAGTTATATGAAACTCCGTCCAAAATGCTGGAATCATGAGAGTTTCAAACTTCGTTGCGGCAGGTGGTTACAATTTAGAACAGGAGAAAAAAATGAAAAAAAAGAATTTGTTTTGGAAAATTAGCTACTTGCTTATCTTCTTCATGATGACGACGACGACAATGGCAGTTGCTGCAGACGACACCCAACCAGAAAACTCCCAGATTTTTAGTCTGGGGGAAGTGGTGGTCACAGGCGAAAAGACAACCGTGAATCTGGCCACCACAGTGACCGAGGTATCCATGGAAGAGATTACAGCCAAGGGCGCAACAACCGTTGCCGAGGCACTTGAATTTCTTCCGGGGGTCTTTGTCCAAAGTGGCGGCAAAGGAGATGCCCATGTCAGTATAAGAGGCTTTGAGCAACGCCAGGTAAAAATTCTCATAGACGGTGTGCCTGCAAGGGAAAACTATTTTGGAACCGTGGATCTGTCCATGCTGCCAGCCGATAGCATATCCAAGATCACCATCACCAAGGGGGCAAGCTCGGTTCTTTATGGTTCCAATACCATGGGCGGGGTGATCAATATTATCACGAAAAAGGGCGGCAAAACGCCCCAGACCACATTTACGACCTCCTTTGGAGACTATGGTACCGCCAATTATTTCCTGGGCCATGGCGGCAGTTCCGGCAATTTGAATTATTGGTTCTCAGGGGGATATCAGAAATCCGACGGGTTCAGGCTCTCCAGTGATTTTGATGCCGATGATCCCACTGTGGGGCTTGGCACTTCCTTTAACGAAGATGGCGGCAAAAGAGATCTGAGTGATTATCGCAAAAAAAGCCTGAACATGAAAGTTGGGTATGATCCGGGTGGAGATTCAAGCCTTTATCTCTCCTTTGATTATGTTAACAATGAACGGGGGATTCCCACCTTTTACAACCGCTACTGGGAATACAATAACTGGAAACAATGGCAACTGAACCTGGCGGGCGAACATCGGTTCACCGATGCCATCAAAGTTAAAACTCGGTTGTTCTATGTCAAACATGACGACGGCATTACCGATGTCAGCTGGGATGCGAATCATACCACGGGCGGGAAAAAATGGTTTGAAAGAAGCTATTATGACGACACCTCCCTGGGCGGAGAAATTCAGACATCCGTAGAATTGACAAAGAACAACAGCCTTCGGTTAGGCCTGAACTTTATGAAGGACATCCATAAAGAGGGCAATTATCTGAATGATGACTGCTTTAATGTACTTAAGGGGATATCCTCTGTGGGATGGGAACCGGAAGAAGAATACACCGCCCATACCTACACCATTGCTGTGGAGGATGAGATACACCCCGTTGACCGTCTTTCATTGGTGGTGGGCGTAAGCTACGATGTGTTTGAACCCACCGAAACATCGAATCAACCCGAGCCGGGCAAAACAGATACCCTGAATCCCCAGATCGGGGCTGTCTTTGAGATGACAGATGCCACAAGTTTCCATGGATCCCTGGGCAGGAAAACCCGATTCCCCAGTTTAAAGGAACTTTACAGCACCCTTGTCGGAGGTAACCCGGATCTGAATCCGGAAAAAAACATGGCCTATGAACTGGGGGTTGAACATAGATTCTCTCCTAAAGCTGTCGGGAAACTGGCCTTTTTCTACAATGATATTGACGATCTCATCGACGTCATCAAAGTCGATGGTGAGAAGGTTTATGTAAATATCAACAAATCAACCATCTATGGTGTTGAGGCCAATTTTGACCTAAAGCTGACCCCTGCCCTGGACACCAACCTGAACTATACATTTATGTCCACCGAAGACGAATCCAACAACGACCGGGAGCTTGCAGGTCGTCCCCGGCATCGGGTCAATCTTTCACTGGGGTATTGTTTTTCCTTTGGACTCAAGGCGGATCTGCAGGCTACCTACAACCGGCGGCAATATTGGGAAAACGACGATTATGAATGGGAAGAATTGCCCGACTATTTTCTGATCAATGCAAAATTAACCCAGAAATTAAAAAAAGTCGGCATCTTTGATTCTGAACTCTTTATCCATGCCAGCAATCTTCTGGATGAAGACTATTATGAAACCAACGGGGCTGAACCCGGCTTGAACTTTTTGGCCGGCATTACCCTTCGCATGTAAACAAACCGGAAAAAAGAGGATAGATTGCAACACCGGCCATTTAAAACCTGGCCCCACGGGGTCAGGTTTTTGTTATTGGCACCTGAGTCGTTTAACAGGCTCCATGATTTTGCCGATTTTGTCAACAGCTATTGTCCAGATTGCGGGGCAACGATCATGGAACGGGGATTTTTCGGCCCCATGTGTTCCAACCTTTTCCGGCACCTTCCCCAGGGCCGCTGTGTTTGCGGATTTCAGCTGCCGATTCAGGGAAAAATTCATGACAATGGAGCGCCCCGCTGTTTATGCAACCCTTGGCCATCCTCTAATTGCCATGTTTCCGGAAAAAATGGAATCCCATTTGATAGAGGCAGATCAATTCTACCAAATCTTCTACCAGATGCCGTTCAATGGAGGTAATTCCCATAAACAAGCCTGACCCATTGGTCCACCAAAATTATGACGAGTGGCCAAACTTGTGATCAACCGCCAAAATAAAAATTTAGGACTCATGAAAAAGAGGAGATACTATGGAAAAAAACTGGACCCAGACAAAAAAAGCAACCTTCGACAAAAAGGGTGCCATTAAAATGGATCAGATTGCCAAAACAGTGTTCAGCCCCATCTATCCGGTCATTGCAAAAAATGCGTTGGCCATCACCGGGATTTGCCGGGGAAGATGCCTGGATCTGGGCAGTGGTCCCGGCATGCTGGCCATGGTCATGGCACAAGAAGCCCCCTTAATGGAGGTCATTGCCTTTGATTTCTCGGAGGATTCCCGACAAATCGCCATGGACAATATCGCCCAGGCCCATCTGACAGACCAAATTGTCACCATGGCAGGTGACGTTCACGCTATGCCCTTTGAAGACAACCATGTGGATCTCATCGTCAGCCGGGGCTCCATGTTTTTCTGGAAGGATCTGAAGGATGCATTTAGAGAGATTTACAGGGTGCTTTCCCCGGGTGGTGCCACCTATATCGGCGGCGGATTTGGAAGCCGTGAACTCAAGGAACAGGTGATTCGAGACATGGCAAAATTGGACCCCACATGGGATTGCTATGCAAAGAAAAAAACCGGAGATGACGGCATCAAGCGTTTCCAGGAGATGTTTCTGGAATTGGGTTGCAGTACATATCAACTCATTGATGATGAAACTGGATTCTGGATTGTTTTAAGCAAGCCAGCAAATTAAATAAACTTTTAATAACTCCCCGGGCATCCAGGGATTTTTTTGCATAGCACCCGCATTTAAAGGGTTAAGCACCTCGGGTTATTGAGAGCTTACCCGATTAACGAATATGGGGTTGGTCATAACATCGGCCAGTCTGGGGAGGTCAGGTTTGCGTTATTGACTCTTTTGCCTAATTTTTTTTTAAATATAAGCCTTGTCAAAAGAATGCAGACTGAGGCCCAGCCTCCAATAACACAAGCCTGAAACCATTGGTCCGCCAATTATGATGACTGGCCGATGTTATGATCAACCCCAAATATTCGACAATCCAGGGTTTGGGGATATCTCCTACCGGCGATCCAGTGCATATTATGAATTGATTCGATCCATCCGACATAAAATAGGGGAATACTGGTGAAATTTATAAAACCATCGTCATTCCATATTCAATGACGATTCTGGTGGGTTGCCTGGCATGGAAAGTTTTGGCAATGCTGCTGTCCCAAAATGTCCTCCCCTATCCAGAAGACGCTATTCACGCATTTCTTACCGCCTTGGTGACATCTGAATTCTGGCACCATTTTGCGGCCAGTGCTTTCAGGGCAGTTATGGCAATGATCATCGGCTGGGGATTCGCCTTTCCCATGGGTATACTCATGGGCAGTTCCCGGCAGTTTGACAAGTTCTTCTCCTCATTTATATCCATCTGTTTTATCTTATC
>JASFYZ010000380.1:0-4916 GCA_045046665.1 Desulfobacterium sp. | reverse complement strand
AGCTAAAATCTTGAATTTGATTTTTAAGAAATTCAAAATAATGTCGCAATTGCATCCGGAACAAGGATTGATCATTGCACCGGGCAACGGCTGATAAAAAATGAATTTCAGTTTCCATAACCCCATAACGTTGATTCAAGGAGATGTTGTATGAAAAAGATCATTATTGCACTCACTGCCGCCGTTTTTATGTTAGCGCCCCTCACAGCCATGGCTGGCGCACCGGTTAAAGTCGGTTCCAAGGCATACACCGAGCAGGTCATTTTGGGAAAAATGATGGTTCTTCTGTTGAAAGACAGAAATATTCCCGTGGAAGATCGGACCAGTCTGGGAGGCACCAACGTAAACAGAACAGCCCTGGAACAGGGGCAGATTGACCTTTACATGGAATACACCGGAACAGCCTGGCTTACCTTTTTTAAAAAGAAAGAGGTGGTCAGAAACGCCACGGAGCTTTATAACAAAGTCAAGGCTGTTGATGCTGGAAAGGATCTTGTATGGCTGACTCCAGGTGCGTTCAACAGTACCTACGCCATTGCCATGAAAGCCGATGTGGCTGATAAGATGGGCATCAAAACCCTTTCCCAGTGGGCGGATTATATCAAGAAAAATCCCGGCATCATGACCGTGTCAAGCAATGCAGAATTTTATTCCCGGGCCGACGGATTTAAGGGGATGATGGAGTATTACGGACTTGAGTTTGGTAAAGACATTCCCGATGCCAATGTCCTGAAAATGGAGACCCCCCTATGCAAAAAGGCTGTCAGGGATGACCAGGCATTATGTGGCATGGCCTTTGCTGCAGATGGCGAAATAAAAGCGTATAACCTTTATGTGCTGGAAGACGACAAGGGGTATTTCCCCATCTACAATCCCTGCCCCGTTATTCGCGCATCTGTTCTGGAGACATATCCTGAGTTGACAAAAATCCTGGGAGAGATCGGTCCCTCCCTTGACACCGGCACCATGATACGGCTGAATTATCGGGTTAACGTGAACGGTGAAAAGCCAGAAGCTGTTGCCAAGAGCTGGCTCCAGGGTGTTGGCCTCATCGTCAAAAAGAGAAAATAAGTTTAGGATGATTCAAGCGTGTTAAAAAATGCCTGGTGGAAATATTGAAAAACCACCGGGTATTTTTTTATTACCTGAACGTTGCATCCATAGATTTGGTTTTTGAAAAATACCATTATTATATAAGTTGGTTAGGGAGTTCATGATAATAAAACCACCCACTTTTACATAAAGAACTCCGGATAGTCGGTATGGAACTCATAAAGGTTGGGTATATTATTTTTTATGAGCTCCCTTATATTGAATAAGCTTGCGATTTTCATGTGTTATTGATAATCCACCAATCCCAACCATCTTTTTATTCGTCCCAACATTTTTTTGAACCATCCTGCATATTTACGGGCATAGGCATCAATAAGGCTTTTGGCCTCATCTTCCTGTAATATATCATCGCTGATTATTTCTCTGCGCTGTTTTTTTCGGTAGTTGACAATCCAGATATAAAAATCAGTTTCCGTACGGTGGGGAAAGGATGCCATGATGCCGTTTTTTGCAATGAGATCCACCAATGGGGCATAGATTTTATCATGCCAGGATGTGGCTGCCTCCTCCATGGGAATGCGTCGATTTTTTTGTTCAGACAGATAAAATCCATGGCGCTGAATATGCTCCATCAAAAAAGTGTGTCCCCCCAGAACCGTCACATGAAAATCCACCTTACGCTGTTTTTTCAGGCCTGTTTCCTTTAAAAATTTGTGGTAGGTCTCAAGAATGGCCAATTGCTTGATGTCTGTTTTATCGTCCAGGGAAACATCACAGTCGTATTCATAGATCCTTGCCTCAATGGCGTCCTGTTTTTTTGCTCTGGCCACTGAGATGCGGTGGTGCCCATCTTTGACAAAATAGGCATTGCACACTTTATAAAGAGTGACCGGGGGCAGGATTTTTCCCGATGCAATAACCCCGTCTATGTCCTTCCAGCGGTTTCTGAGACTCTCATCTTTGGGGAAAAAATGACGGGTAAAGTTTTGGTAACGGCCCTGGCTTCCGATGATGGCATCCAGACGAACGGACTGAATACCGATATCCGTTACAAACCACAGATCCAATTTTTCTTTAACCTCTTCAAAGGGAATGAGGCGGCTGGACCTTCGGGTAAACCATCCGGTTAACTCTTCATAAAACCCTCTGGAGATAGCCTGGGAGAATTTTAAATCAGACGTGTTTTTTTGTACATTACTGGAATTCATATTACGTATTGCCAAACTCCTGGTCTTGGATTTTGTTTAACTCAATGAGCCATTTTAAAGTCACCTGCGCGGTCCAACGGGGTCAGGCTTGGTTTATAGCGTTATTGATCTCATCTATGCAAGGCCGGAACTCCCGGAAATAATGTAAATAAGCCAAGCCTTACCCCTCCCCACCAACATAAAAGAAAATGATCGCTGAGTATACATGATTTTAAGATCATGGAGTATATAATGTTCAAATATACTGTCAATCTCTTTAATTCGATAATCACGTTTTGTAGGCTGGTTTTGCAAGAACAATGTCAGCGAATTTAAAGAGGAAGAGCAAAGAATCCACGCCATTTTTAATATGGAATTTTTTTGACAGGTTTTGTTTCATTGTGCTTGACATAAGAATGAAACGGTGTCATTAAGAGATCATCGTAACTAAGAAAATATGTTTTTGCCGGGGTTTCTGTGGAGTGCTCCATCGTCAAGAAGAATTGTGGACCCGTTGACAGCTAAAAAAAAGAGATGTCAGCATGGCAGGGCAACTAAACAAGGATCAAGCACTGGGTTCTGGTGCCACTAAATAATATTTTTGTTTGTGAATTAATTTTAAGGAGATATCATGGATTCAAAAGGCTTTCAGGGTGGGCAATATCGCCCCCTTTCCCCGGAACAGGTGGAGACCATCCACAACGCATCTTTGCAAATTCTTGAAACCATTGGAATGGGATTTGAGGAAGGCCTTGATGAAACGGCAAAAATGCTGGCCAAAAATGGCGCAGAGGTTGATTTTACCACCCGCCGCATTAAATTTCCCAGGGATCTTATTACAAAGGAAGTGGCAAAGGCCCCTTCCCAGGTGATCCTGCATGGACGGGACAGCAAGCATGATCTTGATTTGACCGAAGACAAGGTGCATCTGGGTACCGGTGGGGCGGCCATTAAAATTCTTGACATCGACACCGGAGAAGCCAGGGCAACAACCCTTGCCGATCTTTACGATGTGTCCCGTGTGGTGGACCAGCTCGATAATATTCATTTTCTTGTCCGCCCCTGCATTCCCACGGATATCCCGGAAGATGACTATGATATCAATATGTACTACACCTGCATGAAAGCCACCCAAAAACATGTGATGTCCGGAGTGAACAACGAAGAAGGGCTTCACAAGGTGATTGATCTTGCCTCCATGGTGGCCGGTGGCAAGGAGAAACTCATGGAAAAGCCCTTTGTCTCTGTGATCACCTCCTTTGCCATCAGTCCTTTGAAACTGTGTACCCAGTCCACATTAATCATGCAGGAGGCCAATCGAACCCAAATTCCGGTGGCCCTTTCCTGTGCACCCATGGCAGGTTCCACATCTCCCGTGACCATGGCAGGAACCCTTGCATTGATCCATGCTGAACAACTGGCCGGTATCACCATCTGTCAGTTGACCCATGCCGGTGCACCACTTCTTTATGGCGGTATCCCGGGTTTAGCCAACCTTTCCACCATGGGGTACCAGGGAGGTGCTGTGGAGTGTGGCATGATGAACGCCGCCATCCATCAGATGGCAAAATATATCAAAGTGCCCAACTATAACTCATCGGGCCTTTCCGATTCAAAATTACCCGATGTCCAGGCTGGGTGGGAAAAAGCGTTCACTGCGGTGCTTGCCTCCATGGGCGGTTCCAACTATATCCATCATAGCGCTGGCATGCTGGAATCCATGCTCACCGTTGCCCTGGAGCAATATGTTATTGATGATGAAATCATCGGCAACTGCTGTAAAGTGTTAAAGGGAATCGAAGTGGATGCCGAACACCTTGCCATGGATGTCATTGAAGCGGTTGGTCCTGGTGGGAACTACATGGTCGCCCCCCATACCATGAAACACATGCGAACGGAGTATTACCAGGGCAATGGGGTTTCCGATAAAAAAAGTCGTAATAAATGGGAAGACAATGGCAGCATGGATGCCCGGGAAAATGCCAAAAAAATAGCAAAAAGACTTGTGGCCAATAGGGAAACAGCCTATATCGCTCCGGAAGTTGATGGGGCTATCAGGGCAAAATACAATATTTTATTATAACTTTTAAGGCTCTTGACGGAAAAGAAGCAAGTTTAAATTTTTGGAGTTGGTCATAACATCGGCCACTCTGGGGAGGGGGCAGGCTTGCGTTATTGACACTTTCGGTAAATATTCGGCCAGCACCCCATATTCGCCTATTTTGGCCTACTCACATAGCATTAGTATGCTACGCAGTTCCAAACAAACGAATATGGGGCACTGACCAGACATTTACATTACCAACCCGAATATTTACTACTTTCGCTTAAGTTTTTTTTTAAATAGAAACTGTTGTCAAAAGCATGGGCGCATCGGTGATCTTGATTTAAATTTCACCCACGGTAGTCCATGACTTATGATTTGACTGTGAGCTTTAGCATGAAGTTATCAAGGTTGTTTAATGAATCCAGATTTTCCGGAATTATTTCATCATCATTAATTGTAATGTTAAATTTTTCTTCAAGAAATTCGATCAGTTCCAAAACGCCTGTGCTATCAATGATCCCTTCTTCCAGAAATGAAGTATCGTCCTTTAACTCCTCCTCTTCTCCAAATAAAAAATTCTCAATAATAAATTTTTTTATCGTCTCTTTAAATTCACTCATTGTTGAAGT
>JASFYZ010000379.1:0-5907 GCA_045046665.1 Desulfobacterium sp. | reverse complement strand
ATGGTGGAAAACATGGAAGCCCGGGGCGGCATTGTTTCTGAAGGTTGCCATCCGGGTTGTGTGATCAAATGCTCTCAGGTGTACAATGATAAAGATGGAAAGCAACTGACATCCGGGTTTGAGTATGAGACCCTTTGGGCCTTTGGTGCCCATACCCTGGTGAAAGATCTGGATGAAATCGCCATGATGGATCGACTGTGTGATGATTATGGTATCGATACCATTGACACCGGCGTGGCACTGGGTGTTGCCATGGACGGTGGACTTCTGGAGTGGGGAGATGGCAAGGCCTGTATCGAGTTGATCCACGAGGTGGCCAAAGGCAGTGGCATTGGTAAGATTCTTGGCAATGGCGCTGCATTCACCGGCGATGCCCTGGGAGTGGATCGTATCCCTGTGGTAAAACGTCAGGCCCTTCCTGCCTATGATCCCCGTTCTGTAAAGGGCGTTGGCGTCACCTATGCCACCACCCCCATGGGGGCAGATCACACGGCCGGATATGGCGTTACTGCTAATATTCTTGGCGTGGGTGGTACCGTAGATCCCCTGAAAAATGAGGGACAGGTGGAGTTGTCCAAAAATCTCCAGATTGCCACGGCTGCCATTGACGCAGCAGGCCTTTGTCTGTTTGTGGCCTTTGCGGTGCTGGACAATGACAATGGGGTCCAGCTTATTGTGGACATGCTCAATGCACAGTATGGCATTTCCCTGACACCGGATGATGTGGTGGCCCTGGGAATTTCCATCCTTGAAAATGAAAATGAATTTAATCTCAAGGCAGGATTTACCAAAAAAGATGATCAGCTGCCGGAAATGTTCAATGAGACATTCCCACCGCACAATACCACATGGACCTTCACCGAAGAAGAGCTTCAGGAGGCCAAAACATTTAATTAAATTTTAAGCTTTAAGTTATCAGTTTGGTTGATTAGTTGTCATGTTAAGGGGAAGAGTGGGGACGGAAATATTTCTATATTTTTCGTCCCCATTTCTTATTCGGGGCCAGCTTTATGAAAATCCGGCAAAAAACCCCCTGAATTTTTAGCTCAGGGGTGTTGACGATCTATGCGTTTTCAAAGCTTTGCAGTTTTCGATAAAGAGTTTTTCTGCCGATTCCCAGAATCTCGGCGGCCTGGCATCGGTTCCCCTTGACATGGTGCATGACCTTCAGAATGTGCTGTTTTTCCACATCTTTCAGGTGAGGAAAGGGGGATGTTGCAGAAAAATCGGTCATTTTTTCAATCAGTTCCAGGGGCAGGCCATGCTCGGTGATGGTATTGTTCTCTGCCAGGATGCCCCCCCTTTCCATGACATTTCTTAATTCCCGGACATTGCCGGGCCAGTCATAGGCCATGAGGCAGGCCATGGCATTGGGAGAAATTTTATAGGGGTCATCCCCGGGGCTCAAATGGGCCAGGAAATAGTCCACCAGGACAGGAAGCTCCTCTTTTCTCTGGCGTAGGGGAATGATCTTCAGGGTAAACACATTGAGCCGATGGAAAAGGGCTTCGTTAAAGCGTCCCTCTGCGACCTCTTCTTTCAGATTTCTGTTGGTGGCAAATATAAATCGTATATCCACCTTAATTTCATTCTTATCCCCCACCGGCCGAAAGGTCTGATTTTCCATGACCCGTAGCAGGGATGCCTGTACCCCCACGGAAAGCTCACCGATCTCATCCAGAAATAAAGTGCCTTTATCCGACATGGCCAAGAGTCCATTGCGGGAGGTCTCCGCACCGGTGAATGCCCCCTTGCAATAGCCAAACAACTCGCTTCGAATCAACTCCTCCTGGAGGGTGGCACAGTTTTTGGTGATGAGTGGCTGATCGGCCCTGAGACTCTGGGAATGGAGCTGCCGGGCCACAACGTTTTTCCCGGTGCCGCTATTTCCTGTGATGAGCACCGGCACCGATGTGGGGGCCACCTTGTCAATGAGATATCGAATTCTATCCGTGGCAGCCGAGTGCCCCACAATGAGTTTGGGTGCCTGGGGTTTTTGTTCCAGCCCCTGTCGTTTAAGCACCCGCTCTCTCTGGAGCCTTACCTTTTGATAGGCCTTTTCCACCACCACTTCCAGTCGATCCAGATCAAAGGGCTTGGTAATGTAATCATAGGCTCCGATTTTCATGGCATTAACGGCATCATCCACATCAGCGTACCCAGTGATCAAAATGATCTGGACGGCCAGAATGGACTCCTGGAACTGGCTCATGAGTTCAATGCCGTTGGCATCGGGGAGGTTGATGTCCAGAATGATGATGTCAAAGTTGTTTTTTGAAACGGCTGTCAAGGCCTCTTCTGCACTGCCTGCCGTGGTGATGATGCGTCGGGGAGAGGCGATTTCTTTTTGTAATAGTCTTCGGATGGATTTTTCATCGTCCACCACCAGAATATTCATGATGCCGTCCATGGGTGTCATGTCATCACCTCATCGGGAAGGGGCAGGACGACTGTGAACGTCGTTCCCTCGTTTTTTTTACTTTTCACAAGGATCTCTCCATGGTGCTGGTGGATGATGTTATAGCAGGTGGAAAGGCCGATGCCGATGCCCTGCCCAATGGGTTTGGTGGTGAAAAAAGGGTCAAACAGCTGATCCATATTTTCAGGATCAATGCCGTATCCATCGTCCTTGATGGCAAACATTATTTTATCTTCTTTTTGGTAAAGAGACAGTTGCAGGTATCCTTTTCCATTGACGACATCAAGGCCATTGCAGATGAGGTTGATAATTACCTGCTTTAGCTCTGCCGCATTCCCCATGATATGGGGGATATTTTTTTCTGCTTTCAGCGTAATAGTTACTTGGGGGGTTTCTTTAAATCGATGGTGGAGCAGTCTCAATACACCAGTGACAATGCGTTTCAGATTCAAGGGGGTGAAATCTACCTTTTTTCTGGGGCTAAATGTTAAAAGCCCTTGGACAATATCTCGGCATCGGTCGCATTCGGTGAGAATGGTGTCTATGTACTCTGTAAAATCAGCCATAAGGGCCCGGCTCTCTTCTGTGTCCGGCAAGGTTTTGTCCAGAATGGGGAGTCTTCGTTGCAGTCCTTTGGTAAAACCGCTGATGGAGGTCAAAGGATTGTTGATTTCATGGGCCACCCCCGCAGCCAGTGCCCCCACCGTGGCCATTTTTTTAGAATAATTGTATTTGGACTGGTACTCTTTTTCCCGGGTGACATCCCGCATTAAAACAAGAAATCTGAAAGCCTTTTTTTGGGCATCCAGCAGGGGTGATACGGTGACGTCAAATTGGTAATGTTTGTCTTCTATGTCAAAAGACATCGTTTTTCGGCAGACCTTGTTTGTTGCCCGGGATTTGGAAATGGGGCAGTCCACGCAGGGGCAGTCCCGTTTTTTTAAAACTTCATAGCAGAAATTACCCCTGGGGTCGGTATGCTTGAAAAAGGTGAAAAAAGGTTCGTTTACTGAAATAATAGTAAAGTTGAACGAAATGATGACCATAACATCGGAAATGCCGTCAAAAATGGCCTGAAGTTTTCGTTGTTTTCGTTCCAGTTGTCGGTTGGTGGCCTGGACCTTGGCCATGTTTTTTTTAACTTCGCCGAAAAAACCAAGTTTGGTGTACTCCAGACCGATGATATCTTCCAGGGTTGTGGGCTTGTGCATAAATAATCGCTTCCAGGCCCCGAATAAAGACCTTTTTGTATGAAAAATCCGTCATGTGTTTGTTATTTGATGATCAAGCTTTTTATGTATTGACATATGCCCAGGAGAAGTCGGGACGTCAAAAAACGTGATCATGGAGTTTGTAAAAATGGCATTGTTTTTGTGCGTTGATTACCAGGCATCGTTACAGACACTCATCATATCTTCCACACCCGCCTCCCGGGGATTGCTGAGCAGGCAGCAATCAAAGGTGGCCATTTCACAGATCTGGGGAAGTTTTGAACGGTCCGGGATAATGTCCCGCAATCGTGTGCTCACCCCAAGGCTCTTAAAATAGGTTTCAAGGGCCTCAATCCCAGCCAAGGCTGTGGCTTCGGGGGATCCCATGGAGCCACCGATCATTACCTTGCCGATTTCAGCCAGCTTGTCCACGCATTTCGGCAGGTTGTATCGCATGACACTGGGCAGCAAAATGGGATGGATAATACCGTGCAGGACATCAAGCATCCCACCCAGGGTGTGGGCCAAGGCATGGTCAAGGCCAAGGCTTGCATTACTGAAGGCCATTGCAGCTGAAGTGCCGGCAATGCTAAGTTGTTCCAGGTTATCCAGGCTGTTGTTTTCCAGGGTCAGGGGAAGATATTTCATGATCAGTTCAATGGCCCGCAGGGAGTGAACTTCCGTGAGGGGAAAGGCCAGTCTGGAGACATGGGCCTCCACAGCATGGGACAGGGCATCCACAGCAGCGGCGATAATCAGATCTCTTGATTTGGTGGTCAACAGGATGGGATCGATGATGGAGACATTGGGAACCAGGGTTCGACTGATGATGGACATTTTTACCTGACGCTCCATGTCCGTTATGATAGCAAATTGGGAAACGTCGGAACCGCTGCTGGCCGTGGAGGGCATGAACACCATGGGGGGAAGGGGTTTCTGGATACGGTTGGCCCCTTCATAATCAAGGAGTTTGCCCCCATTACTGGTAATAAGGGCAATCCCCTTGGCCGCATCCATGGGGCTTCCGCCACCCAGGGCAAAGACCACATCGCAGCCGTGTTTTTCATAGAGGCGTGCCCCTTCCTCAATTTCCCAGTCCCTGGGGTTGGAGGAAATATTGGAATAGTAAACCCATTTGAGTTTTTCGTGGTCAAGGATGTCAAAAGCGGCATCCACCCATCCGGTGCTCTCAAGGCCGGGATCGGATACAAAGAAAATCTTTTTTGCACCCAGTCGTCTGGCGCACACACCGGCATACTTCATGCTGTCACGGCCCAAAAACATTTCAGGCACGGAAAATTTTAATATTCCCATGGTACCCCTTTAAAAATAATTGTACTTGCTTCTTTGATTTAGCTCTTCGCCAAGGAGTCCCCTTCTGAATCTCTGATTCAGGAGGGGGTGTTGACCTATAATTCTTAGCACACTTCATGAAAAATATGCAAGGAACCCCCTGAGTCTTTAGCTCAGGGGTTGTTGACACCTTCAGGCCCATTGACCGTATCTCTGCCCAGGCATAGCTGAACGTGAGCCTTACTTTTTTGTGGCCAGAAATACCGTATGGCGATAACCGCCCTTGCCGGGACGTTCACATGTTACGGAAAAACCGCCTTGGGACAGGCGTCGGACAAAACCGTCATCCTGGCCTTCCCCCCAGACAGCAAATGTACCTCCTGCATTGAGGGCAGCAAAGGTGCGTTGAATGGCTCGGTTGCCGTAGATGGGATCATTTTCTTTGTCGGTGTGGGCATGGGGGCCGCGGTAGAGATCAAGGATGATGGCATCAAACCGATTTTTTTCTCTGTTTTTGGCGGTCTCTTGAATCAGGTGGGCCACATCGCCCAGCACCATGGTAACCCGGGGGTCGCACACGGCGCCATGGGTGAGTTCTAAAAGGAATTTTTGGCACCATGCAACGATCCTGGGGTTGAGTTCCGCCACCACTACTTCCGCTGTTTTGGGGAGAACCGCCAGCGTCGCTTCCAGGGTAAAGCCCATGCCCAGGCCCCCCACCAGCACCCGGGGGGCTTTGTATTTCCGGATGTTCCGGCACCCCATCCGGCCCAGCGCAATCTCCGAGCGTTGGGCCATGCTGTTCATCAGCACCTGGGAACCTAATGTTATGATGAAATCATGCTCACCTCGTTGGCGCAATTCTAATATTTCCGTGTCAGTTTCAAAGCGGTCCAATGTTTTCCAGGGTAATGCCATTGCATCTGATCCTTTGTTAAATTTTGTCTTTATGCCAAAGGCCGTTATCAAAAGCGCAATAGCGCA
>JASFYZ010000378.1:0-6072 GCA_045046665.1 Desulfobacterium sp. | reverse complement strand
GACATCTATTGACCACATTCCTTTTCTTGGATAAACTTCGGATGCGATTATACTACATGAGAATGTCACAAATATCAAGTCATGTGACCGGAGCTATAACTTACCGAATTTGGCATGGTGCTCCACCTTAAAAATACGGGCAGTGGGATCTTCACTGTTTACATCGTTTTTCGATTTCAGCCTGCAAATGGAATCTGCCAGATCAGGTATGCCGATACCCTCCTTGGCAATACCAAAATGAACGGGAACAATGCTCTTGGAAAGAATCTTATTCTGGATTTTTTCATCCAGACCGGGGAGGGTTAAAAGCGTTCCGTCCAAATAACTTTCCAAAACATCTTCGTCCAAATCAGCAAGGTTTTCATAACTTTGATCCATTAAATTTGCATCGATATCGCAATGGGAATAAGGTTTGATATCACAGCCATTTCCAGGGTGATTTAAACAAAATGCCCTCATATTAAATTCTTTTTGCAGATCAACAAACACCTGCTCTTCATCGGCCCCGGCCCGGTCAATTTTATTGATAAAGATCAATACAGGAATATCAAGTTCTTTAATATTTTCCCACAGATTCAAACTATGGGCCTGGACCCCTTCCACCGCAGAAACCAATAAAACAACCCCATCCAGAACAGACATGGCCCGGTCTACCTCGGCAGAAAAATCAATGTGCCCGGGGGTATCAATGAGATTTATCTTTGTGTCGTCCCAATGAAAACTGACACAGCTGTTTTGTATGGTGATACCCCTTTGTTTTTCCAGGGCCAGATTGTCGGTGATGGTGGAGCCTTTATCGACGCTGCCCGGTTTCTTGATGGCCCCGGACTGGAAAAGCAGTTGTTCGGTCAAGGTGGTCTTGCCAGCGTCCACATGGGCGACAATGCCGATGTTGAGTATTTTATTTTGCATGACTTTTTTTTGCTGCTCCCTGGGACAAAATGAGGCCCCCGATCTCTTTTACAAGTTTTGCCGCCACCATGGCCGTCATATTGTGATGGTCATGCCTGGGATTGTATTCAACGATATCCGCTCCCACGATCTTACCTTTCAATTTGTGAAGAACATGCAGCACCTCCCTCACCGAAAGTCCTCCGGGCTCAAAATGAGACACGCCGTCCGGCCAAACCCTCTTCCATAATCCTGACAAAGGGGCAGGCATGGGATAAGCGGTTACCATCCAATTCATGGTACAGGTCCGGGTGGGCATCAAAATGCAAGATATCAAGAGGACCGTATCGGTCAGCCATGGCACGCATGATCGGGTAAGTGATGGCATGATCCCCACCCAGAGTGAGGGGAAATGCACCCTTTCCCACTATTTTTTTCATTTGCTTTTCGATGTCCATAAAAACGTCTGGGCCCTTGCCAATATCCCTGTCGCCAAGATCTTTCATCCCGTGATGTTCCGAAAGGTCGACACCCGTTTCTGTGGTGAGGTTAGATGAATCACTAAATAACGCCGATCGTATCAATTCCGGGGCTTTGCCAGATCCACGCATAAAACTTGAATTTTCATCTGAGCAGATACCGATCAAAACCAAATCTTCTGGTTTGATGCTGTCACTATTATGGGGCATTTGATCTCCTGTCAATGTTGCTGTATGGTGAATCGCCAAACACAACTATTCCTATGGGAATGGGGTGATGTCAGGGTGGGACACAGTTCTCGGCATGCATAGAACTATTTGTATGTGGTTTTGTCAATTAGAATGTGACTGCCATGGAAAAAATATCATGGACCTTTTTTAAGGACAAAACCATGGCAACAGATTGTAATATAAACATATTGGACAGATATGGACAAGAAAAATAAAAAAGTACAATTCCAGATAGACGGTTTGCTCAAGATAAAAAAAGTGGGGGATTACCTTAAGCTAAGGGATAAAAAAGTTAAATTCATACTCAAAAAAAGAGACGATGTTTTAAACACTAAAACAATTTCCAGCGCCCATGTGATTGAGCTGTCAGAAATGGCCACACACCTGATATTGGAAAATGTCTGTGTGAAAAAATATTTTCTCTTTTCACAGCATTTTGGAAAATACAATGTACCGATTAATAATATTTCAGCCATACAGATTTTAAGCAACCATGTGTAAACCGATTAGAGCGTTAGCTATCATGATCAAAGAGTTGTGAAAGGAGAGTGCCCCAATGGATGATATGAAATCTCAGTTCCCCCGAATCGTAAAGGTACGCCAGCGTATATCCACCGCTGTGCTTTCAGATCTTTCCCGTGCCCTGAATCAGGAGATGGACCAAATGCCCATCCCTGCAATGGGACTCAAAGGAAAGCGCATAGGCATCTCCGTGGGCAGCCGGGGAATCGACCGGTGTTCACAACTGCTCCTATCCCTATGTGACCGTATCAAGGCATGGGGCGGCCAGCCAGTGATCATTCCCGCAATGGGCAGCCACGGGGGAGGTACCGAGGCTGGACAACTGGAAGTCCTTGAGGGGTTAGGGATAACACAAAAAACCATGGGAGCCCCCATTCGCGCCTGTGCCCAATCCACAAAACTGGGCGAGACCCCCGAGGGGTATCCTCTCTTCTGCAATAGAGCAGCCCTGGATATGGACCATCTCATTTTATTCAACCGCATCAAAAAGCACACTGATTTTACAGGCAACATAGAGAGCGGCCTCCACAAAATCATGACCATAGGCCTTGGCGGCCCCACCGGTGCCACCCACGTCCATCGACTGGTGCTGAAGGAGGGGTATGAAAAGGTGATCGTCTCCATTGCCCGGGCCATGTTGGAGAAACTTCCTGTTCTTTTTGGCGTCGGTGTGGTGGAAAACGCCGTGGGCCACGTGAACCAGATTGAAGTGATTCTTCCGGAAGCGTTACATTCAAGGGAAGCGGCGCTGCTTGTTCAGGCCAAAGCCCTGGACATCAAACTCCCCTTTCATCACGCCAACGTACTGGTGGTGGGAGAGGTGGGAAAGGATATCTCAGGAGGGGGAATGGAGGGCTCCAAAGTGGGACGAATCCGCATGATAGGACAGGCGGAGCCTACTTCTCCTCAAATTGATCGCATCGTGGCCCTGAGCCTCACTCCGGCCACCCACGGAAATGCCACGGGTCTGGGGCTTGCTGACATCACCACCCGACGGGTTTTTGATGCCGTGGACCTGAAGAAGACGGCCCTCAACTGTCTTATCAGCATGGGACCAGAGCATGCCGCCATTCCCTGTGTCACCTCCAGTGACCGGGAAGCCATTTACTGGGCCCTTGGCACTGTGGGCCTGGAGGATCCAGCCAAGACGGCAAAACTTGCCTACATCCAAAACACCAAAAAACTGGAGACGCTGGCCGTGTCTGAACCACTTCTGAAGGATTTTGTAGACCATGGCGGGATTGAGGTAATGAGCGAGCCTGAGCCCATGCAGTTTGATGCGAAGGGAAATTTTCTTAATTTTAAATATGCCGTGGTGTAAAAAGAGGGATTTATCTCTTTCTCCGTAATAATACCCCATCCTCTGTCCCAGGAATGGCGTTCAGGCACTCTACAGCAACGCCGCCACCACCCATCCATGGAAAGGTGCAAAGCATTACAGCATTAACACCTGTCCATGGCTGCACCCTTTCACTCTTTGCCCATTCCCGTTAAAATTCCCTAAAGAACCTTACCTAATATTAAACTCAGCAACACAAAATACAACCGAAAAATAAATAGTAATGCTTGACAATATATTTTCATGTCGATAATAATGTCGACATGAATAAAAAAGATCTACCCAATGAAATCTATTCACTGCTTCGGTCGCGAATACTTGGATTTAAAATTCTTCCCGGGGTAAAAATCTCCGACAAGGATATCGCCAAGGAGCTGGGCGTCAGCAGGACACCGGTGCGAGAAGCCCTGATTCGTCTGACCGGACATGGTCTGGTACAGAGCCTTCACAACAAAGGCTTCACCGTAAGGGAGTTTTCAGCCAAGGATGTCCAGGACATCTACATCCTTCGTGAAGCCCTGGAACTGCTGGCCCTTAAACTGACAATACAGGGTCTAAACGATGAGAAAATTCAGGCTTTTAAGACCCTGCTTGGGGGATATCCGGCCCTAATTGCATCGCGGAACCGAAATGAATTCAACAAGGCCGATGAGAATTTCCACAAGCTCATCGCAGAATTCAGCGAAAACCTTCCCCTTAAAATGCAGATGAACAGCCTCCAGGACCAGTTGGCCATTCTGCGCCGGTACGCCCATCTGCTCTCCGAGGACTGGCGGGAAACCTACGAAGAAGAGACATACCAACAACACCAGACGATTTTTGAGCATATAATTAACAATGAACTGACCAAGGCGAAACAGGCCATGTCCCGTCACATCAAGGCTTCCATGAACAGCGTGGTGGCCGTACTGAAAGAGAACCTGGACTGATGTAACCTTATTCCCATCGGTTTAGGCTGGACAGGGGTCCTTGTGTTCCCATCCAACCGAAAACTGACAACAGCGATAAATATCTGTACCGGCCATTGGCCTCCAGGCCATGGCCCATGTGTTGATCCATTTTCAAAGGGAGGCTTTGACCCCATGACGACCCCATCCAACCCATCTGTTCCCGGCATTCGCTCCGCCATCAAAGGGGTGACTGCCTACCAACCAGGCTCCTTCATTGAGGAGGTTCAGGGCGATCTGAAAATGAACCAGATCATAAAAATAGCCTCCAATGAGAATCCCTATGGTCCTTATCCTGAAAGCATAAAAAGGATGGCACAGGAGATTGAGAAGTTAAACCAGTATCCTGATTCCAACTTCAAGGCACTGCGCCAGACCCTGGGACGTGTCCATGGCATCTCACCGGAGAGTATCTGTCTCTCCCACGGCGCAGAAGGCATGCTCCAGACCATTGGGAAATGCTTTCTCCAGGAAGATGACGAAGTCATCGTTCCGGCTGCCACCTACACCCTTTATAAAGAGATATCCAAAGTAATGGGGGCACGGGTCATCGAGGTTCCCATGGACAGGGAGGCGGTGGATCTGTCGGCCATAAAGACAAAAGTGGGTCCCAAAACAAAAATAATATGGCTTGCCAACCCCAACAATCCCACCGGCACCCTGGTAAACAAAAACACCCTGAACCAGCTACTGGACGACCTGCCGCCCCATGCCTGGGTGATTCTGGACGAAGCCTACGCTGAATTTGCCGATGCGGTCCTGCTCCCCGATCGTGTATCTCTCATTGAAGCGGGACGGCGTATCATATCCGTAAGAACCTTTTCAAAGGCCTATGGACTGGCCGGGGCCCGCCTGGGATACGCCATTGCAGCGCCACCGGTGATCACGGTGATCAACACCGTCAGCGAGCCCTTTAATGCCAATCGTATTGCCATTGCCGGGGCTCTTGGTGCCATCAATGGCGATGGGGATCATTTCCAAAAAAACCTGGCGCTGATGATACAGGATCGCAAAAATACGGAAAAAAGACTTAAGTACATAGGGTTGCGGGTCATCCCCTCTCAGACCAATTTTATAATGTTTGAGACACCGATCCCGGCCCGGAAAATTTTTAATACCTTATTAAAACAAGGTATTATTGTCCGACCCTGCGATGCCTGGGGCTACTCCCACATGATGCGGGTTTCCATCGGAACCACGGCACAGATGGATACGTTCATTAAGGCCTTGTCACTGGTACTTCAATCTGCCGAAGTTGAAATGTCCCAATTTAAGACCGAATAAAAGATCAAACCACTGGGGTGCCTTTACCAGATATTTTTTTCAGAACCATGGGTTCCCAGTGATTAACGCTCAAATTTGAGCATCACCCCCACGCTTTACCATGGCGTAAAGGAGAAATGGCATGAAGAAAAAAAGAATCGTCACCGGATTAATCATTACCCTTTTAGCGGTATTTATCTGTGGCCAGGCAGTGGCCGAGGATTTAAAACGGTTTAAAGGACAGAAAATCACCGTCACCTGCTGGAGCGGTCCTTATGCCGAGTCCTTTAAAAAGGCCTTTGTCAATCCATTCATGAAACAAAGCGGCGCTGTCATTCTGGTGTCGCCGGGATGGTCGGAATTCATGTCCAAAATCAAGGCGTCCCCCGAAGACAGGCCC
>JASFYZ010000377.1:0-7655 GCA_045046665.1 Desulfobacterium sp. | reverse complement strand
ATCCATCTTGATTTGCCCACAGCATGGGGCAGAAATAGATTCTGCCCCCTACGTTCTTAATCCTTAGTATTGCACCTTGGTTCGCCGGGATTTTCTTATAATAGGGTCCCATCTAAAACACTGCAATAATTATAATTCTAATTTTGGCTATTCGTGCGGTTCCGACCTCCACACCACATGGGTTCTGATTCCGGCAATAGATGCCAGATGCCCATCCAGCATGAAGTGTTCTACCCGGATAAAAACCCCTTTGTAAGAAATTTCCAGATGCAGGGAGTCAAAAACATCCACCACCGACACATCGATTAACCCGCTCAATCCCACCCCATGGAGTTTTAACACCGCTTCTTTGGCCGTAAAACACCGAAAAAAAACAACCTCCCGGGGGGTGGCATGGAAAAGCCCTGTCTCCTGTTCAGAACAAATTCGACCAAACAACCTGGAAGAGACGGGCTTTATCAGCTCAATATCTATTCCAACCGAACACAAAGAGGCCACCCCGGCCACATAAAGCGGCTTGTGAGTGAGGGACCAGTGAACACCTCGCCAGGGAAGGGGTTGGCCCCGATTCCCCTTTGGAAATGCCCTAATGGTGACACCTGTCTGTCTGGCTGAAAGAGAAACACTCTCCCGGGCCAACACCCCAAGGGCTTTCACACGTTGGGGGGGTGGCAGCTCCCGGATGTGCTCCGGCACTTTCAGCACCACTGGAAAAAGAGAAAATGTCAGATCAGGAGATGGAGAGTGGATACCCCGAAGAATCATCGTCACTCCAGTGGGGGAGCAAGGGTAATAATAATATCAGCCACCGTGGTGCCCCCCCCGGCATGGACAAAGAGAGAATTGATGCCCAACGCCTTTATTTCAGAATGATTTTTCACCATGGCACTGAGGCTCACCTTGCCCTTCTGACTGGAAGCACCAATCACGGCAATGGATTCAGATGAAAATATGGCATCAAGCTTGTCCATTTAAATCTCCATTGCTTAAATATTAACAGTGCCCATCACTTTTTGCATCATTTGCTCCACGGCCATGACGGCAAGAGAATCGTCGGGCAATTCCAGAAGGGATCTTCGCTCCATGTCAAACTCCAGCAATGCATCATCATTGGGGATGGTGCCAACGATGGGGATGCCAATTTTTTTCACCTCTTCCAGAAAGACATCTCCCAGGGTTTCCGGGGCTCTGTTCACCACCAGCCCCACACTCCCCACGGTAAGCTTGAGGTCATCGAGCATGGAAGCAATGCGCCCCACGGCCCTAAGTCCCCGCAGAGCATAGTCCGTCACCAGAAGCAGCATATCCACCTTTCCGCTGGTGCGGCGACTCAAATGTTCCATGCCCGCTTCATTGTCCACCAGAAGGTATTTATAACTTTTTTCCAGCTCTTCGGAAAACCGGTTCAAGATATTATTAACCATGCAGTAACATCCTTGACCTTCCTGGCGACCCATGACCAGAAGATCAAAGTCTTTGTTCTCAATGAGCACCTGATTCATGAGCATCTCAAGATAGACGATTTTATTCATGCCCGAGGGAACCCCCTGGGGATCTTTCATAAAATTTTCCCGGATATCCCCCACGGTTTTTTCAACATTCAGGCCCAGGGTTTCCCCCAGATTGGAGTTTGGGTCTGCATCCACGGCAAGCACCGGGGAGCACTTATTCGTTGACAGATACCTCAGTACAAGTGATGCCACAGTGGTTTTTCCCACCCCGCCCTTTCCAGCCAGTGCAATAACTTTACCCATGTTAACTCCCAAAAATAATATTATTAAAAAGATTAACGGACTTAATCACAATAACTACCACTTCAAAACACAAGACTGTGGCCCTTGGAGCATGGTGTATTCAAATTTACCAATGTTGTGATAAAGCCCAATTACCCGTATCGGCTGAAATAATATATAAGGACTAATTCAGCCAAAAGCAAAGTTTTTCTCACCCCTTCTGGCTCCCCATCCATTTTTTGTTCCCCGGCAGAGGGCACAGCCCGGTGAAAAGGTCAACTTTTTGTTGCACATTTTCTCAAAAAAGATATGATTCCCTCCATAAAAAATTGAATATTCAGCATCCGGCATTAACTGGTTGACACTTCTTCACAACATTCTCTTATTTTTTGGGAATCTTTTCAAAAAAGTATAGGATAAAAAACATGGGCAATACCGCACAGGATATCTTAAGAAAAATTAATTATATTGAAGCTGACATAAACATTCAAAAACAAATTTTATTTTCCATCCCTTCGGCGGAAAAGCAAGAGATGGAAAAGGTGCTCAAGGTCATTGCAGGGCAAAAAGAAGCGATCAATGCCCTGAGACAGGAGATGAAAACAGCAGCCCCCGAAGAGTATGAAAGAATCCTCATTTTTGAAAAATCCGCTCAGGAATTCAAAGCCCTTGCGGCAGAAAAACAATTCAAAGAGGTCTCCACCTTTGACGGCACCACGCCCTGTACCATTCCCCTGAAAGATGGCACAAAGATGGACTGCCTGGTCAAGGCCCAGGATAATGCAGGAGACTGGACAGCCATGACCTTGGATGGTTCTATCCAAACATTTCCTGCTGACACGGTTGCCTGATTTTTCATAAAAAAAGGGCCGGAGGGAAATCCCCCCGGCCTTTATCTTCATACAAATTTTTCCCGTAAAAACGGGGAATGGTACCTTTACTTCATACTCAGCTGTGCAGATTTCAGCGTATTCTTCATGAGCATGGCAATGGTCATGGGCCCAACACCACCGGGTACAGGGGTAATCTTTCCGGCAATTTCTTTTGCCTTTTCAAAATCCACATCACCCTTGAGAATGGCTTTACCAGTGGCTTCGTTCATGCCCACACGGTTAACACCTACATCAATAACTGTGGAACCGGGTTTAATCCATTCAGGTTTCACCAGATCGGGAACGCCTGCTGCCACAATAAGGATATCAGCGCGTTTACAATGGGCGGCCAGATCTTTGGTACGGGTATGAACGATGGTAACGGTTGCATTGGCACCCACACCCTTCTGGGCCATCATCATGGCAATGGGTTTTCCAACGATATTGGAACGACCCACAACAACCACCTCGGCACCGGAGGTTTCCGTGCCGGAGCGTACGATCATCTCCTGGATACCCGCAGGGGTACAGGGCAGGAATTTTGCTTCGTCACCGCCGATCATCAGGCGACCCACGTTCACAGGATGAAAGGCATCCACGTCCTTGTCCGGATCAATGGCATTCAATACTTTCTTGTCATCAATGTGTTTGGGAAGGGGAAGCTGAACCAGGATACCATGAATTTCAGGATCCTTGTTGTACTTATCGATGAGTGCAAGAAGAGCTTCTTCTGAGATATCAACTGACTGATCATCCTGGATCTCTTTAAATCCAACACTGAGAGCGGTTTTCACCTTAAGGGTCACATAACTGATGGATGCAGGACTGGAACCCACAAGAATCGTTACCAGTCCAGGCACCTTTCCATATTTCGCCTTCATCTCTTCAACATCTGCCTTTACTTCCGCAAGGATCTCCTTGCGAATATTGGTGCCACTAATAATTTCTGCTGTCATTGTTCTATATTTCTCCTGATTTTTTACAAAAATATGGGCATACTTCATTCGCGAGTTGACACTTTCCCAAAAACACTTCCTTAATTTTATTAGGAACCTCTTTGAAAAAAGTATCAACTATTTTTGAGGCAATGTGAAGGATGCCAAGATATGAATCAGTCTCCGCCATCCATTAAAATGACAATAACGCTTCACTCCCCCGGCCACCAAGGCCGAAGAAATGAAGCATTACTAAAATACGCCATTAATGGAGCGGATATTTAATTATTATTTAGAATACACCTTCAACCTTACCGGTTTCCACATCCACGTCAACACGTTTGAAGGCGGGGTTGGAACCAGTACCCGGCATGAGGCTGATGGCACCTGCGACAGGAACGATGAATCCGGCACCACCATAGGTGAGGACTTCTCGGATATTGAGTCTCCAGTTCTTGGGAACACCCTTGAGAGCAGGGTTATCGGACAGAGACAGATGGGTTTTCACCATGCACATGCCAAGCTTGGCAAGTTCGGGGTCTGCCTGAATTCTGGTGATGGCTGCATTTGCCTCGTTGGAGTAATCAACGCCGTCAGCGCCGTAAACTTCCTTAGCAATGAGTTCAATTCTCTCTTTAATGGGCATGTCAAGCTCATAAAGGAACTTGAATTCTGTTTTCTCTTCGCAGGCCTCAACAACAACGTTTGCAAACTCAATGGCACCGTCTCCGCCCTTCTCCCAGTGACGGGCAAGTGCAACTCGGGCACCCTCAGCCTCAGCAAGCTCACGAACTTTGGCAATCTCAGCATCGGTGTCAGAGTAAAAGGCATTAATGCAGACAACCGGACTGATACCAGCCTTTCTGACGTTTCTGATATGATGAATAAGGTTCTCACATCCCTTGGCAACCCACTCCACATTTTCTGAAGCATACTCTTCAGGCATGGCTTTACCAGGAACCGGAACCGGGGCTCCACCGTGACACTTAAGGGCACGGATGGTGGCAACAACAACAGCACAATCAGGCACGAGACCAGAAAAACGGCATTTGAGGTTCCAAAATTTCTCAAATCCAATGTCCGCACCAAATCCAGACTCTGTGACATGATAATCGGCAAGCTTGAGGCCGACTCTGTCAGCAATGATGGAACTTTGACCAATGGCAATGTTGGCAAAGGGGCCTGCATGGACAATGACAGGCTGGCCTTCCAGGGACTGAATAAGGGAGGGATTCAGAGCATCCACCATCCACGCGGTCATGGCACCTGCCACCTGAAGATCCTCGGTGGTAACTGCTTTGCCTTTCTTAGTGTAGGCAACAACGATCTTGCCCATTCTCTCACGCATGTCCTTGAGATCCTTGGCAACGGCCAGAATGGCCATAACCTCGGAGGATACCGCAATACCGAACTTTGATTTCATCATGAAACCGTCGGATTTACCATTAACGCCGTCGATGCCGATAATGATATTTCTCAGGGCCTGACAGCAGAAATCCATGATCCAGCCCATCTCAACCCGTGTGGGATCAATGTCAATACGCTTCATGCCGGAAAGTCTTTCCAACTGCTCGTCGGTGTAGTTTCTCTCGTGTTGCAGACGGGATGTCAGAGCAACCATGGCAAGGTTATGGGCGTTCATGATGGCATTGATATCACCGGTGAATCCCAGAGAAAAGGGAGTCAGGGGAATACATTGTGCCAGACCACCACCTGCAGCAGAACCCTTAATATTCATGGTGGGTCCACCTGAAGGCTGACGAATGGCAGCGGAAACACTTTTACCAATTTTACCAAGACCCTGGACAAGACCCATGGAACAGGTTGATTTCCCTTCACCAAGGGGGGTGGGAGTAATGGCGGTTACATCAATGTATTTTCCATTGGGTTTGTCTTTAAGACGCGCAAGCACTGCACGAAAATCAATTTTGGCGATGTAATGACCCTGGGGAAGTAGTTCCTCTTTGGTCAGACCAAGTTTTTCACCGATTTCATAAATGGTCAGCATGTCTTTTTCTGCATCCTGGGCAATTTCCCAGTCAGCATGTTTGGTTGGATCTAATGCCATGGTAAAACTCCTTTTTTGATATTTGGGCTCAGGGGATGAGCCGTTCAGTTTTCTATACGAACCAAGGTGACAAGATTATCTGCCACAACTATTTAAATTAAAAAAAGTTTTCGATGATCAAATTTTTGAGACAGTTTTCTGGGTGAACAGTTAGGACGCAGGGCATCCCGGAATGATATTAATCATGAACATTTAATTATCAATCGTATTGATAAACTTTTGGCCAAACTGCTTATATAAAATTCCGCCAAATGGCTGGAATCATGAAAGTTTCAGGTTTCATTGTGGCAGATAGTTACTGCCATGTGGGTTATATGAAAAACGGCCTAATCTGGCGGACTCAAAAAGGATAATTTGAATTGGCCGATTCAGCGGCATTTGGACCCAGCATTTATAGTTTCAAGTCATAAGAAACCATCCAACAGAATCATAATCAAATCCCCCCACAAGATTTCATCGGGAATAATCTTATAATGTGCATTACTCGTCAAGAACTATTTGCACATTTACCAAAAAAACATCCTCCATTTTTCATTCACAGCGGGAAATAGCTACGTAAAAAAATGAGAATATCAACACTGAATAACATTCATTCAGTAATTATATCAAACATTTTTAAAGGTATCTGAAATTTACTTTATTTTTGACTTTGTATTTTTTTTGGCCTCTCATCTATTGACAAAACCTGTCCCTGGATGTAAATCAATGTACGGTACGTTTTGTGGCATAATTCAATTTAACATGCAATATGACATGTAATAAAGGTGGATGGTGGCCCATAAATTAATTCAAAAATTCCGGAAACAATGCGAACATCGAGGTGTTTTTACAACATCTTTGTCTATCGTTCTTCCATTTTTTCCATCCCCTTTTTATACCTATCCCCCCCCCCCGTTTTTCCCATTTATAATGTGTGATCGTTTTTCCATTGATCATACTATCCATAACCGACCCGCAACCAATAATTATAAACTCATAAGGAGGTACGAGTGGGATTTGAACTTACAAAAGAATCCTATGCCGGCGGAATTAAAGCAATCACCATTGGAAAGGGTGACAACGCATTAACCATCGGCGGCCAGACATGTTATCCTTTTTACCAATTTGAAGGTGAAATGCCCGGCAAACCCATTGTTGCCATGGAAATCTGGGACATGGAACCCGAGGAATGGCCAGCAGCAGCGATGGCACCGTTTAAAGATGTCCTTGGTGATCCGGCTGCATGGGCTAAAAAATGCATTGACGATTTTGGTGCACAACTCATTGTTCTCCAGCTGAAAAGCATTGATCCCAATGACAAAGATGCAAGCCCTGAAGAGGCTGCCGCCATGGTGAAAAAAGTGGTGGATGCCATTGATGTTCCCCTGATCGTATGGGGATGTGCATCGCCTGCCAAGGATGAAGAAGTTCTTAAGGCAGTTGCCGAGGCGTGCCAGGGAGACAATCTGATTCTGGGTCCTGTGGAAGAAAAAAATCATAAGGGTATTGGTGCTGCGGCCATGGGCTACGGACATGCCATTATCTCATCTTCCCCCATTGATGTTAACCTGGCGAAACAGGTCAACATTCTTCTTGAAAATCTGGGTGTACCCCTGGACAAAGTCATTGTGGATCCCACCACGGGTGGATTGGGTTATGGCCTTGAGTATTCCTACTCCGTCATGGAACGTCTGAGCATGGCTGCCATGGCCCAGGGTGATGACAAACTCCAGAACCCCATGATCAACAACCTGGCCAATGAAGTCTGGAAATGTAAAGAGGCCAAACTGACCGCTGAAGAGGCCCCAGAACTGGGCGATCCTGAACGTCGTGGTATCCTCATGGAGGCTGTGGGCGCTGTTTCTTATTTCATGGCTGGCTCCGACATCATGATCATGCGGCACCCCGAAGCCATCAAGCTTGCCAAAGCCTTTGTGGATCTGATCTGCGACGGTGGCTCAGCCCTTGATGTTCCCCCCATCACAAAACGACTTGATGATGTAGAGATTGATTTTTCAGCCTTTGCACCCGAACCGGATCTCACCATTGAAGAAGAGAAAAAAGCAGC
>JASFYZ010000376.1:0-11188 GCA_045046665.1 Desulfobacterium sp. | reverse complement strand
CCCAAGGCTGAACCTGCCAAAGAAGCTGCCCCTGCTGTGGATACAAAGGCAACGGCAGAAGCCCAAGCCAAGGCAAAAGCAGATATGGAAGCAAAAGCCAAAGCCGATGCAGAAGCAAAGGTAAAGGCAGATGCAGAAGTAAAAGCAAAGGCTGCCGCAGATGCAAAGGCAAAAGTAGAGGCAGAAGCAAAGGCCAAGGCAGATGCAGAAGCAAAGGCCAAGGCAGATGAAATTGCCAAGCGTCAAGCAGAAGAAGATACCATAAGAGAACAAAGGGCAAAAGAGCAGGAAGAAAGGGCCGCCAAGGCAGGCACACCCAAGGACAAAAAAGTCTCAATGACTGCATCCAATACCAAGAGATCTGGCTTATCTAAATTCAAAAAAATTAGAAGATAATGCAATCTGCTGGCAAGTGAAATACAATTTTTTCAAACCTGTTGTTTACAATCTAAAACATGTTGAAAAAAACTGAATGCTTCATCCGTTAGTTAAGGGTTAATTTAATATAATATGAGGAGGAACCTCAAGTGGCAGAAGACAAAAAAAAAGCGGTAAAAGCGCCAAAATTAGCTGATCCAATTGCATCATCCATTGATGCAGCGTCACAGGAGATGATAGCCCGATCCCATGAACTCGGAGTTGAAACAATTTTTGACAGAGCCCTGAACATGAAACAATGTGCCATTGGAATTCAAGGCACATGCTGTAAAAATTGTTCCATGGGACCATGCCGTCTCCCCCTTCCCAAAGCAGGAATTGAAGGAGAAGACACCAGACAAGGTCTTTGTGGTGCAACAGCCAATACCATCGCAGCAAGAAACTTTATCCGAATGATAGCCGGTGGCGCATCCGCCCATTCCGATCATGGAAGAGGCGTTGCAGAAGTATTTCTGGCTGTGGCAAAAAAAGAAACCGACGCGTATCAGATTAAAGACTTCGACAAACTTCTTGAAGTGGCTCAATACCTTGGCGTTGCCACCACTGTGGAAGTGGATGGAGAAGAGCTTGACAGAGATATGGATGAAATCGCCCTTGAGACGGCAGAAATTGCCCTGGGCGAATGGGGCAAAGCAGAAGGAAACATCCTCAGCCTCAAAAAGGCACCCAAGGCCCGTTATGAACTCTGGAAAAAGATGGGTGTACTCCCCAGAAACATCGACAGAGAAGTCGTTGAAATCATGCACCGTACCCACATGGGCGTTGACATGGATTACAAAAACCTCATGAAACAAGGCACAAGAGCTGCCCTGGCCGATGGATGGGGTGGTTCCATGCTGGCAACAGATCTCCAGGACATTCTCTTTGGAACACCCTATCCACTCCAATCTGAAGCCAACCTGGGCGTCATGAAAGAAGATCATGTAAATGTCATTATCCACGGACATGAACCCGTCATGGCAGAGATTCTCGTAGCCGTATCCCAGAGAGAGGATATGATTGACTATGCCAAATCAAAGGGTGCAAAGGGTATCCAGCTTTCAGGTATCTGCTGTACAGCCAATGAAATTCTCCAGCGCCATGGCGTACCTCTTTGCGGCAATTTTCTGCAACAAGAGCTTGCCATTATAACTGGTGCCTGTGATGCCATGGTAGTGGATATCCAGTGCATCATGCAGAGCATTGGAAATGTGGCGAAGTGCTTCCATACAAAGGTTATTACCACCCACAAAATAGCCCAGCATGAAGGCGAAAATGTTATTCATATTGAGTTTGACGAACACCATGCAGTAGAAGATGCCGAGCGGATTCTTAAGATGGCCATCGACAACTTTGAAAACCGTGGTGCGGAAGTGATGATTCCACAACATAAACAACCGCTCATTGCCGGATTTGGTGTTGAATCAATTCAATATCATCTTGGTGGATCGTTCCGAGGCACATACTATACCCTCAACGATAACATCATAAACGGACGCATCCGGGGGCTTGCCGGTGTTGTAGGATGTAACAACGCAAGAACAAAACATAATCGTGATCATATTGCCATTTGTAAAGAGCTGATCAAAAATGATGTACTTGTTCTTACAACCGGATGTACCGCCATCGCATGTGCCACAGAAGGACTGCTTGTGCCCGAGGCTGCAGCTATTTATGCAGGTGCTGGACTTGCCGAAGTCTGTGAAACAGTTGGTATTCCTCCCATTCTTCATCTGGGGTCCTGTGTTGACAACAGCCGGATTCTTCTGGCTGCAACAGAAGTTGTTAAGGCCGGTGGATTGGGCAACGATATCAGTGATATTCCTGTGGCAGGAAGTGCGCCTGAATGGATGAGTGAAAAAGCAATTTCCATTGGTCATTATTTTGTTGCATCCGGTGTTTATACGGTCTTCAGCAACCTGCCCATAACCGGTGCGCCCGTATTCAGCGATTACATCTGTAAAGAATTTGAAAATCTTTACGGTGGCATGTGGGATACTGAAGAAGATCCCATCAAACATGCCTGGAAAATGATTGACCATATCGATAAAAAACGTAAAGAACTTGGAATCGATAAGGCCCGGGAAAGGGTTATGATGGATTTTGCTGCACGCCAGGCCATTTAAGTATAATCTGAATCATTTAATTTAAATTTTAAATATAAAATCCTCAACGAAGGAGGAACCAAATGTCAAGATTAATAGCGTTCGCTGCCATTCAGGGTGGGTATAAAGTTGTTTCACAGGCTGACGGAGCTTTAAATAAAGCGCTTGCAACCTATAGTGCAGATACCAAGGTAGGCTTTCCCAATACAGGTTATTTTCTCCCGGTAATATATTCACTTTTTGGAATTAAGGTTGAAACCCTTGAAGATCTACAGGAACCTCTGGAGATTGCCAAAGGTCTTCTTCCCCCACATATTAAAGCAAAAAACTGGCTTCCGTTCCTCGGTCCTCTTCTGGACGCAGGAATGGCTGGCATTATCTCCTTTGAAATCATTGAAGCGCTCAGGTATCTGAATGAACCTGACTTTTATCTCCATGCAGAAGATCCGGATATCGAAGGTGGCAAAATCTGGACGGGTGCCGCTGATGATACAATTTTTAGAAAAAGAGGCGTCGAGTTTGTTGACGGTTCAGCCCCTGGTTTTGCCGCAATAGTAGGCGCTGCACCCGATCCAGAAACCGCTAAAATGATCATTGAAGACTATCAGCGAAGAGGTCTTTACATGTTCCTGGCTGCAAACAATAACGGCACCACCATGGTTGAGCAGCTTATTGAAGCCGGAGTACAGGTGGGATGGAACACACGAATTGCATGTTTTGGCCCTGATATCTCATCCGCCGTGTTTGCTTTGGGATTTGCCAACAGGGTTGCCATGGCTTTTGGTGGTGTTGAACCTGGCGACTATAAAAAAATCCTCTTGTACAACAAAGAAAGAGTATTTGCATTTGTCAATGCGCTGGGAGATGTGGGAACAGAATGGGGTGTGGCAGCAGCTGGCTGTGTAAACTGGGGATTCCCCACCATAGCAGACACCGATATTACCCAGATTCTTCCCACGGGTATCTGCACCTATGAGCATGTTGTCGCCCCTGTTGCCCATGATGCAATCTGTGCAAAGTCCGTGGAAGTCCGTGGCCTGAAAGCCCTTGTTTCTGAAATCGAAATCCCGATGTCCTTTGGCCCGGCATTTGAGGGTGAGCGGGTTCGTGGTGCAGATCTTCATGTCCAATGCGGTGGGGGTAAGACCCAATGCACCGAGTTGGTGAAAATGGCTGGCATGGATGATATTGAAGACGGGGCAATCATTTTGAATGGCCCGGACGTCATGGATCTCAAAGAAGGGGAAACCTTTCCCCTGGGTATCTTTGTAGAAATCGCAGGCCGTGAATTTCAGAGCGATTTTGAACCCATCCTGGAACGTCAGATTCATCACCTGGTGAATTACATCCAGGGGATAATGCACATCGGGCAGAGGGACATCTCCTGGATACGTGTCAGTAAGGCAGCCATGGAGAAAGGGTTCAGCCTTAAACATATAGGTACTGTGCTCCATGCCAAGTTCCACCAGGATTTCACAAAAATAGTGGACAAGGTACAGATCACCCTTTACACCAACAAGAAAGATGTTGACAAAATCACCGCCACAGCACGGGCCGAATACCTCACCCGTGACTCCCGAGTGGATAACATGACCGACGAGGATGTGGAGACCTACTACTCCTGCACCCTGTGCCAGTCCTTTGCTCCTAACCATGTCTGTAGCGTGAGCCCTGAAAGAACAGGTCTCTGTGGTGCCTACAACTGGATGGACTGCAAGGCCGCCTTTGAAATCAATCCCACCGGTCCCAACCAGCCCATTGAAAAGGGAGAGTGCATTGATCCGCTACTCGGCCAGTGGAAGGGTGTCAATGATTTTGTTTACAAGGCCTCCAGGGGTGCGGTTACCCACTATAACTTCTACTCCATGGTAATCGACCCCATGACCACCTGTGGTTGCTGCGAATGTATCGCTGCCATGCTGCCCTCCTGTAACGGTGTCATGACCGTTGGTCGTGATTATGCAGGGGAGACCCCCTGCGGCATGAAGTTCACCACCCTGGCTGGTGTCATGGGCGGTGGGGCTTCTTCTCCGGGTTTTGTGGGCCATTCCAAACACAATATAACCCAGGGGAAATTCATCCTTGGCGATGGCGGCCTCTTAAGAATGGTGTGGATGCCCAAACAGCTCAAGGAAGAGCTGAAAGATCGCATTGATGCCAGGGGCGCTGAGATGGGTTGTCCAGACCTCTATGACAGAATTGCAGATGAAACCGTGGGTATCACAGAAGAGGAGATTCTCCCCTTCCTCCAGGAAAAAGAACATCCTGCGCTGACCATGGAATCCCTGATAGGATAAATAATTAACCAACAGATAGCCCTGCTGCGGGCCTGCTCCCCCATGGCCTGTCGCAGGGATACACATATTTTTTGAGAAAAGGAGAGAACAATGGCATTAACCGGTATACAGATCTTCAAACTCCTTCCCAAGACCAATTGTAAGGAGTGCGGTGTTCCCACCTGTCTTGCGTTTGCCATGAACCTGGCATCCGGCAAGGCGGAACTGGACGCCTGCCCCTATGTGTCCGACGAGGCAAGGGAACAACTGGCCGAAGCATCTGCTCCTCCCATCCGTCCCGTCAAACTGGGCAAGGGCGTCCGTCAGACCACAACCGGTGGAGAAACCGTTCTTTACAGACATGAAAAGACCTTTTTCAACCCGACTATTCTTGCTGCCATCGTAGCATCGGATGTGGATGCCGGAGACCTTGAAAAAACACTGAAAACATACAACGCCTTTCAATATGAGCGTGTGGGACTGAACTTAAGGCCCGAACTGCTTGTGGTAAAAGATGCCGGCGCCGGTGCCGACGCATTTGCTGCAACGGCAAAATGCATTGCAGAAACATCAGAATTTAACCTGGTGCTCATGACTGAAGACCTGGATGTCATGAAGGCAGGTGTTGCAGCTACCGCTTTCAAACGCCCCCTGCTCTATGCGGCTACAGAAGCCAATGTCGATGACATGGGTGCCTTGGCCAAAGAAAACGATCTGCCCCTGGCCGTAAAAGCGGATTCCATTGACGCCTTGATTCCCCTGACGGAAAAACTCACCGCCATGGGAGTAAAAGACCTTGTCATTGATTCCGGTGCCCGGGAGATCAAACAGGCCCTGGAAGATCAAGTGGGTATCCGTCGTGCAGCCCTCAAGGCCGGTAACAAGGCCCTTGGTTTTCCCTCCATTACCTTTCCCTGTGAAATGGCCTCCAACCTTGACATGGAAACCGCCATTGCCGCCATGTTTGTGGCCAAGTATGGCGGGATTGTTGTCATGTCTGCCTTCTCCACAGAATCCATTTTCCCACTGCTTCTGGAAAGACTCAATATCTTCACCGATCCCCAGCGTCCCATGACCGTCACCGAAGGTATCTTTGAAATCGGCAACCCCGATGAGAATTCACCGGTTGTGATCACCACCAACTTTGCCCTGACCTATTTCATCGTATCCGGTGAAATTGAAGGCAGCAAGGTACCCTGCTGGTTACTCATCAAAGATTCCGAAGGTCTTTCCGTTCTGACTGCCTGGGCTGCCGGTAAATTCGGCGGCGATGATGTGGGCTCGTTCGTTAAAAAATGTGGCATCATGGACAAGGTAAAACACAATGAGCTGATTATCCCCGGATACGCAGCAGCCATTGCCGGTGATGTTGAAGAAGAACTCCCCGGATGGACCATCACCGTTGGCCCCAGAGAAGCTGCTCATCTTCCTGCATTTCTTAAAACCAAATAGCCCCCGGATAAAATCAAAAGGGGAAAAAGGTATGCCTTTTTTCCCTTTTGATGTATCTTGTTAATTCATCATAACCCATTTTTTTAACCTGAAAAAATCACTTTTAAACCTGAAAGGAAGACACTATGATACTTTTCGGAGAAAGTCTGAATGTTATCTCCACTGTCATTGGTAAAGCGTTCAAAGAGGCAGATCCTGCCAAGCGGAACTCTGAATCCATCCAGAAAGAGGTCATCATGCAGAAGGAAAAGGGCATGGATTACATTGACATCAACCTGGGACCGGCAAAAAAATTCGGTACAGAGCTCATGCCATGGGTGGTTAATGTTGTTCAGGAAGCGGTTCCTGGCATGCCTTTATTAATGGATTCCTCCAACGTTGATGCCATTGAAGCAGGCCTTAAAGCGGCTAAACCCGCTGACAAACCCCATATTGTCAACTCCATTATGGCGCGGCCTGAAAGATATGAATCAATGGTCCCTATGACAGTGAAATACGATGCGGACTTTGTGGCATTGATGTGGGGACCGGATGGGCTCCCAAGGGATGAGAACGAACGTGCAGCCCTTGCCGTGGAGTTGCTCTACTTTGCCAATGAAGCTGGCATTCCCAATGAAAAAATCTGGGTGGATGGTATTGTTACTCCGGTGAACATTCAGCAACCCCAGGCCATCAGCCTCATGGAGTTCCAGGGCATGCTGCAAGACATCGCTCCGGGTGCCCAGAGCACCTGCGGTCTGTCCAACATTTCCAATGGTCCGCCAAATCACCTGCGCCCCATCCTGAATCAGACCTACATGGTCATGCTGCAAAAATACGGCATGGCAGCTGTTATCTCTGACCCCCTGGATGAGCAATTAACAAAAATTGCCAAGGGAGAATGCCAGGACATCGTTGATATTATTTATGGCATCATGGACGGTACTCAGCCGGATATGGCAGCCATCAGCAAAGAGCTGGCTGATTATGCCAAAACGGTCAATGTCATTCTGGGCAACACCCTTTATTCAGATTCATGGCTTGAGCTGTAATCCTTTTTGATTAAAAATGTAAGACAAGACCTTTCCCTGTCACTGGGGAGAGGTCTTTACTTTTGGAAAATCTTATGAAACTGGACAAAAAAATCAAAGATCAATGGGTTTATGTGGTGGTTCAAAACCCCGGAACATCGGAAGAATCACTCATGGGATACAACACTGAGCAGATGCCTGATTCCTTTATTCCCGCCTTTAGTACCCGGGAAGAAGCCCAGGCCTGTTTTTTGATAATGCCCAAGGATATCATGAATCAAAAATATGAAATCCATGCCATGCTGAAAGAAGATCTCATGGACCAGGCCCAAAAAAATGCTTATAAAGTGTTTCTAATGGACGACAAAAGTCGCATCAAACAGGAATTGTGCTAGGGGGAGGAACTCATGAGTTTAAAACTGGCCATCGGTGGTAAGGGCGGCGTCGGTAAAACCACCATCACATCTTTACTTGCCAGGTGCATTGCCCACCTGGATCAAAATCACAGCGTCATTGCAATTGATGCCGATCCGGTGGCCAACCTGGCTGCGGGTTTAGGTATCCCTGAAGAGACCCCCATAACCCCCATTTCCGAGTTATCCGATCTAATTGCAGAACGAACCGGCGCACAACCGGGAACCATGGGGGGGTTTTTCACCATCAATCCCAAGGTGGATGATATCCCCGACCGTTTTTCCCTGGAAAGGGACGGAATAAAACTGCTGGTCATGGGCACCGTACAAAGCGGCGGTTCCGGGTGCATCTGCCCGGAAAGCACCATTTTAAAAGCCCTGATGAATCATCTGGTTCTGGCAAGAAATGAAATTGTGATCATGGATATGGAGGCCGGAGTGGAGCACCTGGGCCGTGGCACATCAGGCTCCATGGATGCCCTGGTAGTGGTGGTCAACCCGGGGAAAAGAAGCTGTGTGGCTGCCCAGAAAATCAGAAAACTGGGCCATGACATTGGAATAAAACGGGTGGTGGTACTGGGAAACCGCGTGGGATCTGCTGAAGATGAAGCACTGATCAGGGAATCCCTTTCCGACTATGAAATTATAGGATTTCTACCGGAAATGGATGAAATTTACATGGCGGACCGCAAGGGTGTTCGACCCTATGAAGATATTTCTAAAGCCCCCGAAGTCCTCATGGACATTGCCAGAAAATTCATGGCTATGGCCTAACAAGAAGATAAAATAGGACGGGGAAGCTTCAATGAAAAAAGCCTGCCCCGTCCCTCATTTTTGAATCAAAAAATTGAGCTATAAAATGGCATCAAATTTACAGCGATCATAGCAGCTCATGCACTTGATGCACTTATCCTTATCAATGACAGCCACCTCTTTTTTATGCCAGGTAATGGCATCGGCAGGGCATCCCTTGAAACAAAGTCCACAGCGCTTGCAGGCATCTGGATCCACCTCAAACTTCACCAGATCCGGACAGGTCTTTGCGGGACAGGTCTTATCATAAATATGGGCCTCAAATTCATCCCTGAAATACCGTAACGTGGACAAAACAGGGTTGGGAGCAGTCTGCCCCAAGCCACAAAGGGCTGTGTGCCCCACCACATGGCACAGGGATTCAAGCTGCTCAATGTCCCCGTCCTTCCCCTTTCCCTTGCAGATGTCCTCCAAAATGGTGAGAATTCTTTTAGTGCCTTCCCGGCAGGGGGTACATTTACCGCAGGATTCATCCTGAATAAAATCCATGAAATAGCGTGCCATATCCACCATGCAGGTGGTGTTGTCCATGACAATGGCCCCCCCGGATCCCATAATGGCCCCCACCTTGGCAATGGCCTCATAATCAATGGGGGTATCCAGGTGTTCTTCTGGCACACACCCACCGGAAGGACCACCCAACTGGACGGCCTTAAAGGTTCGTTTGCCAGGCACCCCGCCACCGATGTCATACACAAGGCTTCGAAGGGAGGTTCCCATGGGTACTTCCACAAGGCCGATATTGGCCACATCCCCTGACAGGGCAAATACCTTGGTTCCTTTACTGGTCTCGGTGCCAATACTGGCATACCAGGCACCCCCCTTCAGCATGATCTGGGCCACATTTGCCAGGGTTTCCACATTGTTCAAGATGGTGGGCTTTCCCCACAATCCCTTGTGAGCCGGAAAGGGGGGTCTGGGGATGGGCATCCCTCTTTTACCTTCAATGGAACGCATAAGGGCAGTTTCTTCACCGCACACAAAAGCCCCTGCCCCCTGGTACACCTCCACGTCAAAATTAAAGCCTGATCCCAGTATATCATCCCCAAGAAGGCCGTACGCCTTTGCCTGGTCAATGGCAATGTGCAGTCGTTTAATGGCCAGGGGATACTCGCTCCTGCAATAAATATAGCCTTTATGGGCGTTGATGGCCCTGGCGGCAATGGTCATGCCCTCCAGCACAGCATGGGGATCAGACTCCAAAATACTTCTATCCATGAACGCCCCGGGGTCTCCCTCATCGGCATTGCACAGCACGTATTTCTCATCCCCGTCTGCCCATTTGGCAAACCGCCATTTGGCTCCGGCAGGAAAACCGGCCCCCCCCCGTCCCCGGAGGCCCGAGGCCATCATTTCATCAATGATATCCTCAGAGCTCATCTCGGAAACAACCTTGGCAAGACCAAAGTATCCATCCCTGGCAATGGCCTCATCAATCAACTCAGGATCAATGAGCCCCTTGTTCCGCATGACCCTGAACTCCTGGCTGGCAAAAAAAGGAATATCCGTCATCCTGCCAATTTTTTTCTTGGTGGCGGGGTTTTTATAAAAAAGCCGCTCCACCGGACGTCCATGCAGACAATGTTCAGTGACCAGTTCCTTTGCATCTTCGGGTTGAATCTTCTGGTAAAAAATCCCTTCTGGCTGAACCACCATCACAGGCCCCACCGCGCAAAACCCATTGCAACCGGTTATAACAATGGCCACTTCTTCGATTAACCCCTGTTTTTGAATCTCTTCCTGGAGTGCCACTCTTACCTTTTCACTGCCGGTGGCGTCACATCCGGTACCGCCACAGAGCATCAGCTGCATTCTAATTTTATTCATGTCCATCTCCCTGATCTCGCCCGAGGCTATTTATAGTTCTCCAGAATCTGTATCACCTTGTCCGATGAAACAGCGCCATGAATATCCTTATCCACCACCATCACAGGTGCCAGACCACATGCTCCCAGACACCGCACCCCTTCCAGGGAAAACCGACGATCCTCTGTGGTGCCCCCCTCTTTTAAATTATATTTGCCATGGATGCGATTGAGGCTCTCTTTAATCCCCTTGACATAACAGGCAGTGCCGGTACAGGCCTTAATAATATGCCGCCCCTTGGGGGTCAGGGAAAAAAAAGAATAAAAGGTGGCCACACCAAAAACCTGACTGACGGGCAAATTCAGTCCTGAACTGACATAGGATAACAGTTCCCGGGGAAGGTAGCGTACCACCTCCTGGCACTCCCGGAGCACCGTGATCAATGCCCCAGATTTCCCTTTGCCTGCTTCAATAATACCATCTATTTTTTTCCACATGTCTCCATCAATATCTGGATGGTGTGGATGAATCTTTTTTATCATTATAGACTCCATTGCTTCGGTTCCTTGGACCTACCACTCCCTTACAAACAATGCCCTTGAAACGTCATTTTTTTAAAATTACCATCATCTGTGCCTGGGGATGGGACCCCGGCTATTTTTAAATATAAGTGGTAAATCTACTCCCACTCCTTTTTTTTTGCAACCTTTATAATTTAAGGGTAAATATTTGGTCAGCACCCCATCTCCACTTATTTTGATCTGCTCACATAGCAATAGTATGATACGCAGTCCCAACTAAGGAATAGAAACTAAATAACCTGAACATTATTTAATGCAAACTCAAAGGGACAGTCACTATTACTCGTGTGATGCATCTTGCTCTTATACCAAAAT
>JASFYZ010000375.1:0-10153 GCA_045046665.1 Desulfobacterium sp. | reverse complement strand
TATTCATTTTCCGTCTGTATTTTACCCAAAGAGTTCCCCCCCGGGGGGAAAACGTCAAAGCCCTGGGCAGGGGAAGGGGATTCAGGTTCTCTATATCCACCAGGCTCTCTATAACCAATAGCCCCCTCCAGTGCATCTGGAAGTGGGGCCAATACGTCAGGGGAAACATCAGATACTGCCGGTGATATACGACGAATGTGGGCCGGTAGATGCACAAGTTCGATTACCCTTGCACCCTTTTCCACCAGATTGGCCGCCCCTTCAATGACATGTTCCAGCTCCCGGACATTACCCGTCCAGCGATAATTGTAAAACAGGGCCATGACATCGGCGGAAATCGCATTGATATTTTTACCAAGAATGCCATTGCACTTATGAAGGAAATGGCTGATGAGCGGTTCAAGGTCCCCCATTCGTTCCCTTAACGGAGGAATATTTATGAGCACCACCCCCAATCGATAAAGCAGATCATATCGCAAGGCACCCCGTTCTGCTGCCTGGTGGGGGTCTTCATTCACAGAACTGATAATTCGAAGATCAATGTCCATCTCCTGCAAAGCCCCCACCCGCCTTACCTTTCGTTCCTGGAGTACCCGGAGCAGTTTAGACTGCAATCCAACGGACATGGAATTGACCTCATCCATGAACAGAGTCCCTCCATGGGCCTGTTCAAAAAGTCCTGGTTTATCCTGGGCACCGGTAAATGCCCCCCGCACCGTTCCAAATAAAATACCCTCCAGCAAATGTTCGGGAATGGCGGCACAGTTAATGGCAATAAATGGCTTCTCTTTACGTCCACTCAGGTTATGAACAGATTGGGCCAGAAGCTCCTTTCCTGTGCCGGTCTCGCCACTGACCATGATGGAAGAAGGAGAATCCGATGACAGCCTGGCCGCCGTCACCGCCCGGGTAAATACCGGCGACGTGCCAATGATATCACTAAATGAAAATCGAGTTCCATTGGCCAGGAAGGTTCTGCTGTTCCCCGGTCTTGCAGATGGATCAAAGCGTTGTATGCTGCTTCGTTTATGGGGTTGGGATATAATTTCAAAGGTTTGCTCCACAATGCTATAATCCCTGACAAAACAGATGGTACCCACCAATGTATCGTGGGCATATAAAGGAAACACATTGTGAATGGAGTTGATGACCCGACCCAAACGGGTGCGATAATAGCAGGGAAAATTTTCAACCACTTTCCCGCTGTCCAGGCATTTGATGATGGGGGTGTCATCATCATCCACACGATACAGTTCCCGCACGGAACGACCAATGACACCCTCGGTGTCCAGATCATCAATTCTGGCCTGGGCATCGTTGAAATAACGAATATGCCCCAGATGGTCCGTGATAACCACCCCTTCATAGAATTGATCCAGAATGGAAAAAAAAGGGATGGCTGCGACATCCACACCTGGAAACAGCTTTTGAAATTCAGATGACTTCATGGACTCCTGGCCTCATTTCACCCAATAATTGATCCATTTAAACAGGGGATCTCGATGTAAAAATCTGGCGATAAAACTGTTTATGGAAAGGCCACAAAAAGACCTTGGTGTTTCATACAATAGTTTATAACGGGCATGCGTGTCGTTCAACGACACAACAAAAATTGAAAATAGTACTATGCCGCCCCCGACGGGCGGCTCTGTTGTCGGTACTTCGATGCTGTATTTTTTTATAAACGTGAAACTCAATGATCAAATTTTTTATGATAACATATTGGGGAGGGGTCAGGCTTGTCAATATAAAAAAATTGGGGTTGGTCATAACATCGGCCAGTCATCATAATTGGTGAGCCAATGGGGTCAAACTTCAAAAGCATTCCCTGAATGACAGGAGTTATTAAGAACATCTCCAATGAGCAACATAAAAGAATGTTGTTTTCACCCTGCCTGGAATGGTATGAGTGGTGTCTTCAATCTCATTTTGTTTGCCCATGGAGAAAAATACAATGGATTTTTTTTTAGAATTCGGTTACCTGGGGCAGTTTATTTCCTCCTTTCTGGCGGCCACCATCCTGCCATTAAGCTCGGAACTTGTACTGACCCTGCTCCTTGCCAACCACTATGATCCCGTGGGGACAATCGCCATTGCCACATTGGGTAATGTACTGGGATCTATGCTTAATTATGCCATGGGATTCTGGGGCCGCATGGTGGTGGTGAAACGCGTACTGAAAATCTCCGATGAGGCGGTTGAAAAAGCCACACAACGATTTTCACGCCATGGCACTTTTTCCCTGTTTTTTGCATGGGTTCCCATCATAGGCGATCCATTGACTGTGGTTGCGGGTGCACTAAGAGTTAACTGGTTTATTTTTTTATCCCTTGTCACCACGGGAAAATTGTTGCGCTATATTGTCATTGGATATGCCGTCATGTAAAACCTATATTAGAATTTTTAATGGATGGTTTGTAAAACTTTTGTCCCCATTCCCGCGCATCTTTGACTTTATAAGCAAATTCGTCCATAAATATTTTCACTGACTATTCCCCCCTTATTTCATAAACAAACAGCCCATGGGCTGAAGGCTTACACCAGGGAGAACCACCTTGTCCCATACAATTTTTGATACCCCGGTACTACAACGAATAATGCCGCGCATCTCTCACCTTATATTAAAAATTGCCGGATGGCGAGTTGAAGGCAGTGTTCCCAATAGTACCCGGTTTGTTATCATTGCAGCACCCCACACATCCAATTGGGATTTACCCTTTATGCTCTTAGTCTCATTTGCCATGAAAATGAAAATTAACTGGATGGGAAAAGATGCTATTTTTCGCAAACCCTTCAGGGGTCTTTTCAAATGGCTGGGGGGCATTCCCATTGACAGGAGCAACAGCAACAACGTTGTTCAGCAGTCCATTGAAACCCTGACCCATAACGATAATCTGGCCCTGATAGTCCCCCCTTCAGGAACCCGACAACGGGTGACCCGCTGGAAAACGGGATTTTATCACATCGCCAACGGGGCAAAGGTGCCCATTGCATTGGGTTTTCTGGACTATCAAAGAAAAGCAGGTGGCATCGGTCCTCACCTGGTACCCCAGGGGGATCTGGCGGCTGACATGGAAATCATCAGTGAATTTTATTCTCAGGTGACAGGAAAATATCCGGAAAATGCCATACTTCCCCCCAGCGTCAACAAAAACACGCCTTAAAATCAGCATCCGTAATATGACCTCAAAAGCGCTCTACAGTTTTTGTAAAAAAGCCCCTGACAATGGGAAATGCCTTCAAAAAGTGCAAAGTGCTTTTGAGCGATGTTTTAGAATATATCCCCAAAATAAGAGTGCCACTTCCATTTTTTACGGATTCTTATTGCTTTTTTTCCATTTTGGTCTACTTTATAGAACAATTTAAGAGTCATAACTCATAAATAAAGGAGAGCCAATATGCGCGTTGCTACATTGTATAAAAATCAGACACATCCCAGTATTTCTTTTGAATTCTTCCCTCCCAGGGATAAAAAAGCCGAGGCAGAATTTACCACGGTTGTTGACCAATTGGCCACCCTGGCACCCGATTACATGTCCATGACCTTTGGAGCTGGCGGATCAACAAGTGAAGGATCTTACCAAGCCGTCAAAATGATGCAACAAGAAAAAAATCGGCCCACCGTGGCCTACCTGGCGGGATTTGGGCTTAGCCCCGACAGCATCACCACAGTCCTGGACCGATACAAAGCGCTTGGCATTGAGACCATCTTTGTCCTGCGGGGGGACGAACCCCGGGGCACCGATTTTGTTCCCCACCCGGATGGCTTTTCCTATGCCTCAGACATCCTGAAATTCATCAGTGATCGCTACGACTTTGATCTGGGATGTGCTGGCTACCCCGAGGCCCATGTCCAGGCAGAAAGCCTGGAAAAAGACATTGAATACCTCAAGCTGAAACAGGACAACGGCGCACAATACGTGGTGGTCCAGTATTTTTACGATAATGCTTTTTTCTACACCTATGTGGACAAATGCCGGGCCGCTGGTGTCACTGTTCCCATCATTCCGGGTATCATGCCCATCTACACCGCAAAACTTACCAACATGCTGTGCAAACTGTGTGGTTCCACCCTGCCAGCAGGGGTAAAAAAACAACTGGACGACACAAAAAACGCAAAGGAAGCCGCAGCATTGGGCATGGATGTGGCATTTGAACAATGCAAAGATCTTCTGGCCCATGGCGTGGATGGTCTCCATTTTTACACCATGGACCGGGTCCCGTCAGTGACCCGAATTGTTCAGAGACTGAGGGATGAAGGACTTATTAAGTCATAACCCAACCCTAAAGGGCTGGGCTTGAATAGTTTCGGCCTTATATCCCAAGCCTAAAGGCATAGGTTTTACGGCCGATATTATAACAACCAACCCCAGACAATCAGGAAACATAGAAATGGCAGACAAACTGGATCAATTTCTGGATGACCTCCAGGAAAAAATATTTGACGAAGCAAAGGAAGTGTTGGGTGACAAGGGATTTCATCGATGGCAAAATCCCAGATTCAGAGGAAAACTCACCCAGTGTGATGTCCATGCCCACACCGTTGGGGCCTGCGGGGATTCCATGGACATTTATTTTAAATTCGACAACGAAATAGTGTCAGACGCTTCCTACGTAACTGATGGGTGTGGCTCCAGCAATGTGTGCGGTTCCTTTGCCGCAGAGTTGAGCCTGGGAAAACGGATAGAGGAACTTGCCGACATCACCGGGGAACTCATTCTCTCAAAACTTGGAGATGTTCCCAAAGATGATCAGCATTGTGCCTTTCTGGCCGCTGGTACCGTGCAAGAAGCCTTGAAAGGATACTATACCTCCGACAATAGAAAAAAAAAGGAAGAGACTCAATGAACGACGACCGGGAGATGATAACGGTTCAGGTCAATCTGGACATCACCGTTGATGCATTGCAAACCGTAGTGGCCAATGCCAAAGAAGCTGCGGGAAAAAATGAGCGGGGGGTTTACCGTGTGGATACGGCCGACTGTCTGGGAAAGGTGATTTCACAATTTCTGTATGATCGTGATTTTGATGCGTTTGCCCGGGACATGAATAACTATACTTGATCTTCACACGTATGAGCATAACCAGTATTGAGGGAAGTTGTCATATTTTCTGAATTTTCTGAGTTGCTCAATCGGGGAGGGTCAGGCCTGAATTATTGCTCTTTTTACCTTTTTTAAGAAGTGTTTATGACAAAAAGTATGGAGCCTGATAAAAAACAAGACACAATAAAACAAGCCTACCCCTTTTGGGACTCGCATTGTTAATGCTGGCATCGAAAAGGGTCAGGAGGGGCTCGATTTTATCAAAAGTCGGTCAAAATAGAAATATTTTTAGGCGAAAGGAATGTCCAAATGGTTAAATGGAAGCGATCTATGAAAAGAGGATCTTTTAGAATCTGTTTGTTGTTTGCCCTTGTGCTGCTGTCTTCCACTGCTGCCCATGCTCGAATTTATGAGAACATTGTTGCATTTGGAGACAGCTTGTCAGATCACCATGGATTAGAATTCTACATTGGGCTCCAAGATCCAGTGGTAAATCCCAATGGAGCCCCGGCTGTATGGTCAAATGGTGACGTGTGGGTTGAATATCTTGCCGATAACTGGGGGGCAAGTCTTGACAACAATGCCATAGGTGGCGCAATGACACTGGGTCATGAGAATGTAGCCATCCAGGCCCTGTCCGACGACGGCACCTTTCCCCAGCTGGGCCTTGTGGGTCAGACAACTCTTTATCTTTCCTCATCCCCCGAGTTTGACCCAGAAGAAACATTATTCACAATATGGATTGGCGGCAATGACCTGTTGGAGTTTGGCAAGGGGGAATCCTATACCATAGATCCAGAAGTAATGATAACAGACGCAATGAACAACATCACCAATGCTGTGGTTGCCCTTTATTCCCAGGGAGCCACACATTTTTTAATGTTGAACCTACCCGATTTCGGTAAGCTACCGGCTTACAACACAAAAAGTGCAGAGGACATCGCAGCAGCAACTGGGCTGGCCCAGGCATTTAACAGTGCCCTTGATACTACCATCGAAGTCCTTAAAACCAATCTTGAAGATATCTCCATAGATTCATTTGACGCGTTTTCCTATTTATCTGAACTCATTGAAACAAATGCATTTGCGAATGTAACCGATACATATATGGAAGTAGACGACGAGGGGAACAGAACAGGTAATGTAAACGGAGATGCCGATGATTACCTGTTCTGGGATAATGTGCATCCCATGACCCGTGCCCATGAAATGTTTGCAGATGAATTGAGTGAAGGCCTTTACCCGGAAGACAATGATGGGGGTGATTCGTCCTGCTTTATAAACTCAATCCACGGCAATAAAACCAGCTCGGCAAATCAAATGATAGTGTTGCTCCTGGCTTCAATGCTTGTGGGAATCACCAGCATATTTTTTAAAAAAAGGGTTTAAAGTAAAGCCTCTGGCATCCGTCATATCCTCTGAAGAAGCGTTGACGCCTGTTAATCATTTCTGAAAAATAAAAATTTTATTTTAACAGGTGTCAACTCTTCACATGAAAAAGGCTGGATTTTTTTATTTGCGGGCCTTTTGCAGGGCCTGTTCCGCAGCAATGGTGATGGGTTCTTTGCTTGGTTCTGACGCGCAATCGGGGTTTCCTGCACACATCAGCATTACCAGATCGGCAATTTTCTTTTCTCCCAGTATCAGGGCATTAATGGTGTCGATCTCCTTGACAGGTCCTTCAGCGTCACTGATGATCTGCCCACCCAGTAATTTCTGGGACTCCTTGTCAAACACCAGCTTAAGGGTCCAGGGAAGAACCCCGGGGATCATGCTGTGCTTGCTCACCGAATCCACCGTGGCACACACTGGGGTAAATCCATTTTCTTTTGCCTGTTCCTCGGTGAATCCCGTGGCTGAAATATTCTTTTCAAACAATTTAACCGCACTGTTACCCAGAAGTCCTGGGAAAGGAAGATCAAATCCAGCCAGGCGTTTGGCAATGAGACGACCCTGGATCACGGCAGGCCCCCTGAGCTGAATGGGAGTGGATGCTTTGGTGATAAAATGAAAATTGTCAATGCAGTCTCCCCCGGCAAACACGTCGGGGTCGGAAGTCTCCATGAATTCATTGGCCTTTATGCCAAATTGTCCCATCTCAAGACCCGTGGCCGTGGCCAGTTCCAGATTGGGTCTGGACCCAACGTTCATGAAAACCATGTCAGCCTCCACGGTTTCTCCAGACTCAAATTTAACCCCACTGATATGTCCATCTGTTCCGAAAATTTCAATGACCTTTTCGCCCATACGCATGCTCAGGCCCTTTTCTTCAAGATAGGCCTGAACCGTACCTGCCATTTCAGGGTCCAGCATCAGCCCCAGAGGGTGATCCAGCACTTCCACCACAGTCATCTCGTAAAAATCCGGATTGGATTTTTTTAAGAGCGTTGCCACTTCCAGATTTAAGAAACCGGCACCGATGAACAATGCTTTTTTCGGGGCCTTTGTTTCTATATATGTCCGCACTTTTTCCGCATCAACAAGGGCTCTCAGGGTAAAAACCCCTTCCAGATCATTGCCGGGGATGGGCAGTAAGAATGGTGAGGAGCCTGTGGAAAGAATAAGCTTATCATAGGCGATTTTCTTTCCATCACTCAAAGACACGGTTTTATCTTCCCGGTTCACCGTTTCAACACGATCAATGATCACGTTAATATTATTATTTGTGAACATGGTGTCGGGATTAACAATGGACTCTCCTGTGACCAGACCGGCCACGACGTGGGGTAACGCTCAGCGGACAATGAATCGGTCTTCCGCCCGGATCAGGGTGATGTTTACCTCTGGCATCAATTTCCTGGAAAGCATGGCTGCGGGTCCGCCCACACCACCACATCCGACAATGACAAGATTTTCTCCCTTTTTCATAATTGTCTCCTTTATTTTTTAACAGAAAAATGCATTAATATTCCTGGAAAGGATATATGCAAAAGAAATACCACATTTTGATCATTACCTCAGTATACAATAAAAGTCACCCATTAACCGAAAAAAATGAATAAAATCAAGGGGGCACAACAGCCATTTAGAACAAATAAATTCAATTTTGATATTCATACAGGCATTGTTATCGTTACCAGTACGTTAACATCACGCCACGGTAACGTTACCTTTAAAAATTAATAACATTATCACCTGAGCCGCTTACAAAAACATTTTGAATTTTAAGGATACCAAAGATAAGGAAGTGTTCAAACATGATAATATCTAAATATCCCTCCACCGTCCTCATGCCCCAGATGGAAAAGCCTTACCCATTGATCCTGGACTTTTTGACCAAAAGATTCCCCAACATTCCCAGTGACATCTGGAAGGTTAGGATAGACTCTGGAAAGGTCCTCACCGAGGAAGGAGAGATCGTATTCCCGGACACGCCTTACGCCCCCTTGAAAAGACTCCATTATTTCAGGGAAGTGGCAGAGGAATCTGCCATTCCCTTCACCGAAACCATTCTTTTTTGCAACAAAGAAATCCTTGTGGCCTGTAAGCCCCATTTTCTTCCGGTGACCCCGGCGGGGCCCTATGTAAATGAGTGTCTACTGCATCGTTTAAAGAAAAAAACAGAAAACCCCAATCTTTCACCCATCAACAGAATCGACCGGGAAACCGCAGGTCTGGTTCTATTTTCCATGAATCCGGAAACCAGGGGACGGTACCAGGAACTGTTCATGAAAGGGGAAATTGAAAAAACTTACCAAGCGGTGACCACCTTTCCCCAGGTGCCGACAAAAAATTCATGGACAGTGGAAAACAGGCTGGCCAAGGGGGAGCCATGGTTCAGAATGAAGTCAACTCCGGGTCAACCCAATGCCATTTCAAAGATAACCCTGGTAAAACATAGAGATGACAGGGCATTCTTTCAATTACAACCCATCACCGGCAAAAAACATCAGCTACGCCTCCACCTCAGCGAATTGGGGTTCCCCATACTCAATGACAGGTATTATCCGGAACTCCTGCCGGAAAGAAAAAAAAATTTTTCGGACCCGCTCCAGCTTCTTGCCAGAAAACTTAAATTCCGTGATCCAATTTCAGGCAGACAAATGGCCTATGAGTCAAACCGTCGACTTTTTTTATAATTCCTGTTATGAAACAAGCCTGACTTCGTGCACAAAAATTGCCGCATTTAATCATAGATATCAACCACTGTCACGATGGTGGAAACATTGAGATAAATCCAGGAATTGATCAGGGCAGACCAATCAAACATTTGACCGTGGAGGTGTTATCATGGGTTTTGTGAAAACAATTTGGGCACTGATTTCTCTGTCTTATCTTATCTGTACACCCCAGACAGCATCCGCTTTTGAGCCTGCCAAGATAGCCGTTATTTTTGCAAAAACAGGTATAGCTGCCCAAGATAATGTGGCAATGGGTCAGGCAGCAACCATGGCGATGGATGAGATAAATCAGCAGGGTGGCTTATTGGGCAGCCCCGTTGAATTAATTTTTATTGATAATAAAAGCACTTCGCTTGGATCAAGATCTGCGGCCATGGAAGCGGTGCGACTTCAGGTAACAGGGGTTATTGGTGCCTCCTGGAGTTCCCATTCCCTTGCCATGGCACCAGTGCTGCAAAAGGCAAAAATACCCATGATCACACCGGTTTCAACAAGTCCACAGGTGACTGAAATTGGAAATTATATTTTCAGGGTCTGTTTCACAGATGAACTCCAAGCAAAAACCATGGCAAGATTTGCCAGAGAAGATCTAAATGCCGGTACCGCCGTGGTGTTGCAAAATATCAATGAGCAATACAGCATCACCCTGGGAAATTTTTTCACCCACTGGTTTATCAAAAATGGCGGCAAAGAGATCAAAAAGGGGTATTATTGTACCCATTGGTCACCGGCCTCCCAGTCTCCTGTTTCCCTTGCCTTTGTGGGAAAATTTATAACCATAGGAAAAATCAATTCTGCTTTTGCGCTTTCCCATGATGCGATTTTTTTACTGACCAATGCCATGATGCGGGCCGGCTCCATGGACAAAAAAAAATTCGAAATGCATTAAAAAAAACCACCGCCTTTTCGGCCAACACCGGAAAAAACTTTTTTTACGCCGTCGATGGCGCTTAGTTTTTCCACCAGTTTATTATTATTTTCAAAACA
>JASFYZ010000374.1:0-9798 GCA_045046665.1 Desulfobacterium sp. | reverse complement strand
GAAAAAAATTATCTGGCTGAATGCCTGGCCACCCAATTGAAAACCAATGCTCAATTTGGCAAGTGAGGTCGTTCCCGTGAACTTGCCGCTCTGATAAACTTTACCCTTACCGTAGGCACCCCCAATCCCGATACCGCCCTTTCCAATGGTTGGGAAAATTGCATAGCCATAGCAATTCTTAAAAAACGGCTGCACAGCCTCGGATTGTTTGAATACCGAGATAGCTTTTGAATAACTATCTGCAACTGCAAGGCCTGAAAAACAGACTATCAAAATCAGTATTGTCAAAAACGATTTAAAAATTTTCATAAAACACCTTTTTTGTAATAGTTCACACATTCTTGCTCTTCTTAATTTTCTAAACATGCTCATTTTTCTTTTAAAATCAAATATAAATATTCCGACAACGGGTTTCGCGGATGCGAAAGGAAGCCACCACCGCCACCAGGGCAAAGAGTACCATGGCAATAAAACCGTTGTGATAATCGGCGGCGGCATACACCCGGGCGCCATTGACCAGGGTACCAGACCATGTGGCATCGGCAATGGTGCCGAACAAGGGCTGCATCACCGCCGTACCGATGAAACAGCCGGTGTTAACCACACTGACGGCCATACCCGACAGCTCTGGATGAATGATCTCTTTGGCAGCGGCAAAGGTGAGCACAAACCCTGAACCAGCAAATCCCATAAATCCAAAAATAAAAAAACCGAACCAACCCGGAGACCAGGGAGCATACATCAGCACCAGCCATGACAGGGTGTAGCCAAAGACACCTGACATCAGCACGGGTTTGCGTCTGCCGATGCGGTCGGAAAACCAGCCGAAAAAAAGCGCCCCCACTGCAAAGCTCATCAGCATGACGGTCATGTAGTTGGCCGCCGCCCCCCGGGACAGGCCATGGACATCCCGCAAATAGGGAATTCCCCACAACCCCATGAACGAATACAGGCCACCGATCATTCCCAACTGCACCCAGAACCCTGGCCAGAGCCGTAGCACCTTTACCACACTGCCCAGCTGCTGAAGCCAGTTTTCCGAAAGGTTTTTACCGGAAGCCGAAGCATCATAGGTGTTGGGTGCCACAAAGCCCATATCTTCAGGTTTGTTTCTCACTACCAGAAAACCCGCCAGGGCAAGTACAAGGGAAAGCCCACCGATGCCCAGGAACACCGTACGCCATGCAAAAACCGTCAGAAGGGCGGAAAGCGGCCCGGCAGCCAGCACCGATCCCAGATTCCCGAACAGCAGGGTCAACCCGCTCATGAGCCCGAAAACCTTTTCATGGAACCACACCGAATTGTTTTTCATAATACTGATAAACACCACAGACACCCCCAGCCCCACAAAAAAACGGCCCACACAGGCCATCTCAAAGGACCCGGCAAGGCCGAAGCAGATGGATCCTACACCGGCAATGAGGTTACCAAACACGATGGCGGTGCGTGCCCCAAGGGTGTCGGCGATCACGCCCGAAGGGATCTGCATGACGGCATACACAAAAAAATAGATGGCTGAAAGCGCCCCCAGCCGGGTGCCGGTGGTATGAAACTCGGCCATGAGAAATTCAGATACCACCCCCGGGGCCATGCGGTGAAAATAGACCAGTATATACGTCAGAATAAGAATGGCAAAAATGGACCATTTTGCCATTCCATAGGAGACATGGGCATGGACCGGGGATGCCGTTATTTCGTTTTTCATCTAAAAAGTCCTTTTATATAAGATGTTTACCACCGATCCTTCTGGAAAAGGCGGTAAAATTTTTTAATTGTTATAAACAAAGGGGTCTGGCCCTGACTTCGATCGACCCTTTGGGAGTGAGGGGGGCGAACTCAGAAGCAGGCTTAAACAAAACAATGGGGAAGTTGTAATTACATTTAAGTGCAAGGTCAAGAAAGAATATGCTTTCCTTTGCTGGAGAAACAGTAAACACTTGATCAAACAGATGGCTTACTGGTAAACCTTTTCCATGAATGACCATGCCCTTGCCGACATAAAGGCCCATGCCTCAGTTGATTTACCCAATATGCTCTTCCTTGATCTGGAAATGATCCCCCAAGGGGAAATCATCCACATGGGGGCCGCGCGGGGGGAGAAGATATTTGAAAAAAAAGGACGGTTCAATACCCTCACCGCCCTTAAGGAGCTGGATGCCTTTGCCCATGGGGCCGAATACATTGCCGGTCATAACATCTTGTTTCATGATCTGCCGGTCATGGCACAAAAGTGCCCGGATCTGGCTCTTTTTAAAAAGCCTGTCATGGATACGTTGTGGCTGTCTCCCCTGGCCTTTCCCCATAATCCCTACCATCGACTGGTGAAAGATTATAAACTGGTGAAGGACAGCATTAACAATCCTGTTTCCGATGCACGGCTTGCAGCCACTCTGTTCCGGGATCAGATGAACGCCTTTTCCGCCATGGACAGGGAACTATTACTGTTTTACCGGGCCTGCTTTTTGCACATGGAACTACCTGAAGGAACGAATTTGCTTCAGGCATCGGTGGACAACACTTTTTCCCGGCCGGGCAGGGGGCTTGCAGCATGTTTTGAAAAGTGTGGGGCAACAGCCCTGATCACCCGGGACCGGGCCATGGATATCTTCCAGAACAAAACCCGGGACAAGGTTTGTCGCAGTTCCTGGAAACGTTTATTTTCAACTTTTTGGAAAAAGCCGGACAAACGATTCATCCTCTCCTATGCCCTGGCCTGGCTTCAAGTGTCCGGGGGTAATTCCGTATTGCCTCCCTGGGTCAGAAAACAATTTCCTGCCATTGTTTCCCTACTGTCCGGACTCCGGGAGGAGCCCTGTTCAGACAAGGCCTGCACCCATTGCCGAAACACCCATGACCCGGTGAAACATCTTACCCGATTTTTCGGATACCCGACCTATCGCACACTGCCCGACGGCACGCCCCTCCAGGAACAGATTGTCACCCATGGTCTGGCAGGAAAGCCCTTACTTGGCATTCTTCCCACGGGCGGCGGGAAATCCATCTGCTTCCAGATCCCGGCCCTGGCAGGCTATTTCAACACCGGCAGCCTCACTGTTGTGATTTCTCCCCTCCAGGCACTGATGAAGGACCAGGTGGATAATCTCAACAAGAGCACCGGAGGCACGGCTGGGGCCACCATCAGCGGACTGTTGACACCGCCGGAACGGGGTCTGGTCATGGATCAGGTGGCCCTGGGGGATATCGGCATTCTCTACATCTCCCCGGAACAGCTACGCAATTACTCTGTGAGAAAAATCCTGACCACCCGTCAGATCCGCTGCTGGGTGTTTGACGAAGCCCACTGCCTGTCCAAATGGGGCCATGACTTCCGGCCGGATTACCTCTATGCCTCCCGGTTCATCCGGGAGTTTTCGTTAAAAGAAAAATTAACGCCCACGGTGTCCTGCTTCACGGCCACGGCCCGGCAGGATGTGGTGGCGGAGATTATCAGCCATTTCAAGGATGAGCTGAACCTTACACTCACCCTGTTCCAGGGCGGGGTGGAACGCTCCAATCTTCACTTTGAAATCCACGCGGTTTCTGCCCACGAAAAGCTTGAAACCCTCCATAGCATGTTAAAGGAACGACTCCCGGAAGAAAGTGACGGAGCCGCCATCGTCTATTGTGCCACCCGGAAAAAGACCCAAAGCGTGTCCGAATACCTCAACCAGAAGGGATGGCAATCCGGCTTTTTCCACGGGGCCATGACCCCGCCGGAGAAACGGGAGGTCCAAGAAGGCTTCATTTCCGGAACTCTCCCGGTGATTGTCGCCACCAACGCCTTTGGCATGGGCATTGACAAGGCAAACGTCCGTCTGGTGATCCACTACGATATCCCCGGGTCCATGGAAAATTATCTCCAGGAGGCGGGCCGGGCTGGGCGGGACAACAAGGATGCCCGGTGCGTCCTTTTATATGATGAAAACGACATTGAAGCCCAGTTTCGCCTGAGCAGCGCCACCCGGCTCACCACAAAAGACATTGCTCAGATTTTAAAGGGTATTAAAAGGGCCCGGCGTAACCGGGAGGGCGACATCGTGGTTACGGCCGGGGAAATCCTGCGGGACAATCGTGTGGACACAGGCTTTGACCTGTCGGACGGGGATTATGAAACCCGGGTGAAAACCGCCGTGTCCTGGCTGGAACGGGGGGGATTTTTATCCCGGGAGGAGAATCGCACCTCGGTGTTCCAGGGAAAACCAAAGTTCCAGGACATGGACGAGGCGAACCAGCGCATCAACGCCCTGAATCTGTCGGCCCTGAACAAAAACATCTGGACCACCATTCTTTCGGCACTGGTCAATGCCCCCAAGGATATGGGACTCAATGCCGACCAGATCTGTGAATCACTGGGAAACATTCCCCATCTGCCGGATGAGTTCCGCAGCACCCGCAAAATCATATCGGTGATGAACGACATGGCAGAATCAGGCCTCATTGAACGCAGCCTGATGCTGTCGGCCTGGGTGAAACAATCGGGAAAGGGCAATGCCAGTGCCACTCTTGGCCGGGTGTGCGCCGTGGAAAAGGCCATGCTGGCAGTGATGGCAGAGCTTCATCCCCATGCCGAAGTTGACGAAACCGTCCACCTCACCTTCCGGGCCATGAACCAGAAAATCCTGGACATGGGTGTGGACGGCACCAGTGTGGAGCTCATTAAACAATTGTTGAAAACCATGTCTGGAGATGGCAAAGGGTTTGGGAATTCCATTTCCAGCCTGGAAGTTTCCTATGAAAACCGGGATATGTGCCGCCTTCGCCTGCGCCGGGAGTGGCACACAATAGCAAACATCAGCCAGCGACGTCACGATCTTGCGGCCTTGCTCCTCCAGGCCATCAGGGATGCGGCCCCGGGTGCGGAAAAAACACAAAAAGAAATTCTGGTGCGATTTTCCTACGATTATCTCTCCCACTATCTTAGCAGCAGCATTGCCATCATTGATATAAAACCCGGTAAGATGATGGCGGCCCTGGAGGCAGGGCTTTTGTTTCTCCATGATAACAAGGTGATCAGTCTTCAGCACGGCATGGCCGTGTTCCGCCAGGCCATGACCCTGAAAATGGACAAAAACGACGCAGCCAAACGCTACACCCGGTCGGATTTTGAACCGTTGTCTCTGCACTACACCCAGCGCATCTTCCAGATCCACATCATGAACGCCTTTGCTGTGATGGGCACGGAAAAGATCAAGCAGGCCCTGAACATGATCTTGGCGTATTTTTCCATGGACACCGAAGCCTTCATTAAAAAATTCTTTCCCGGGAAAAAGGGTATGCTCAAGATGGCCACCAGTGAGGCCTCTTTTAAAAACATCGTCTCCAGTCTAAAAAATCCGGATCAGGAACGTATTGTCACCGCTGGTGCCCATCGTAATTTGCTGGTATTGGCAGGGCCAGGGTCAGGCAAAACCCGCACCGTGGTGCACCGGTGTGCATGGTTGGTCAGGGTAAAACGGGTAAACCCCGGGGCTGTGCTGGTGCTGTGCTACAACCACAGCGCTGCGGTGTTAGTGAAAAAAAGATTGCTTGATCTGATCAATCAAGATGCCCGGGGGGTATCGGTGATGACCTTTCACTCCCTTGCCATGCAGATCACCGGCAAAACACCGGGCATGACCATGGAAGGAGGAACCCAAATGAAACCCCGGGGAATTCCTGGCAGATCCATTGCACCGGCAACCTCTCTCACCCATTGGTTTGATACCATCATCACCGAAGCCACAAATATCCTGTCAGGTAAAAAGGAGTTGCCCGGCCTTGGCATGGACGAGATCAGAGAGCGCATTCTGGCAGGATACGAATATATTCTGGTGGACGAATACCAGGACATTGACCAAACCCAGTACGATCTCATCTCTGCCGTGGCTGGCAGACGTCTTGAAGTGGACAAAAAACAAGGCAATTCCGGCAAGCTCAACATCATGGCCGTGGGGGATGATGACCAGTCCATCTACGGGTTTAGAAACGCCAGTGTTAAATTTATCCGGAAATTCAAGGAAGATTATGCGGCTGAGGTGTTTCATCTTACGGAGAATTTTCGCTCCGGTCCTTGTATTATGGAACTTGGAAACGCCCTAATCTCCCATAACCAGGATCGCATGAAAACCGGCCATCCCATGAAGATAAGCCCCCAGTACCTGGCACAGCGGCCCCAAGGGGAGGTGGTATCGTTCCAGGCCCGGGATGAAATGGACCAGGCCCGGCAATTGGCCACCGCCCTGAAGATGGTTCTGGCAAAGCACCCTGCTCTGGCCCTGGAAAAGATGGCGATTCTCTCCAGAAACGGCATGAACCACCCCATGTTTCTGGCCGTGCGGTGGGTGCTGGAGGCCCAAGGGATTCCCATGAGCCTTCCCCTCACCGGGGCCAGCCGATTTTCTTTGTTCCGGGTCCGGGAAATTGCCGATTTCATGGAAGATCTGATACAGCATCCTGACTTTTTTTCCCGGGCATCTGAACTGCTGCTACAGTATCAATCTTATCTGAGTATTGCATCGCTTTTCGTTCCTGAAGATTCAAGGCCGATATTTTCTGGAGAATCATATTTTCACAGACACACCGGCGTTGAGAATACCTCCATCAATAATAATAATGATGATTCACCTGAAAACTCTGCAACACCCGATGATAACCTTGTGAATCAAACAACCGCTGTAACGAAGCCTCAGAAAAAAAAGAAAATGGAAAAACAATCTCCTCCATCCATGGTATGTGAATATGCATCTGAAAATGTAAATCCCTGGCATCAGTTTATTGTGGATGGATTGACGGCCCTGGAGGCGGAAACCGGAGATGGTGAAATCACCCTGTTCCAGGTCCATCATTTTTTTTCACAACTGATCCTGGAGCAAAAACGTGAACAGAGACTGGGAAAGGGTATCTTCCTTGGCACCGTTCACAGTGCCAAGGGCATGGAGTTCTCCCATGTTTTTATCCTGGATGGGGGATGGAGTACCCCAAAAAATTTGCCTGAAATGGAGGAGGAACGGCGACTCTATTATGTGGCCATGACTCGGGCAAAGGAATGGTTGGGGATTTTTTCCCTGGCTGACGGCGGCAATCCCCATGTAAAAACTCTAAGCCATGAGACCTGCCTTGATGACTGTCGGTTTAACTCTCATGGTCTTCATCCAGAAGCGAGTCCTCCCGGGGCACTGGCCGTCCAGAATATTTATTACGAAATACTCCCCTTAGGGAATATTTTTCTGGATTATGCCGGAAGGACATCACCGACTCACCCCATCCACACAGCACTCAAAAAACTGGGTCCGGGGGATGAACTGCGACTTGTACAAACCCCCACCATGACCTGTCTGTGTACGGGAAAAGGAATTCCCGTTGCCGCCATGGCCCGGGGGGCCCGGCAGCAATGGAACCAAAAACAGGATAACATCAAAAAAATACGAATTTTAGCCATGGTTCAACGGAAAAAAACCGATTGCCAACCTGATTTTATTCCTGGAATTGCATGTGAAAAATGGGAGATCCCCATTGTGGAAATCCATCTGGAAACCGTATTATTTCCGTCACCAGGTATGTTTTGATATCAAAAACAAGGGTTTAAGATATCCTTTACCCGCATTTCGTATAACCGCATGAATGGCAGGTTTTACACCCCTCTTCAAAGGTTATTATTTGCCCGCATTCCGGGCATAGATCGGATTTAAGGCTATTTTCAAACTGTTTTTTTCTGGTTCCATTTTTTTGGGGCGGATATCTTTTTGCCAGCACCTTGGCAATGGCATCAGGAATGGAAAGAACCAGACCGCCTTCCTGAAATACCGTATGCTCTCCGCTGATGCCCTTGAGCTGATTGATGACCTCCTGCACGTTGATGCCCGACCTGAATGCAAGGGAGATCAGTCTGCCAATGGCTTCGGTCTTGGCCGTGGTGGATTTTCCGCACTTTCCAATGATGGCGAAAAGTTCAAAGGGGCGGTTATTGTACTCGGACACCGACACATAGAGATTTCCCATGCCGGTCTTGATCATTTCGGTGAACCCTTCAAGGATATTGGGCCGGGCCTTACCTGCATGGAGAAAATCATCATCATCCACCTTAGGCTCTTTACCGGAAACCGAAAGCACCTGGTTATCCTTGCTGCCGTCCCGGTATATGGTAACGCCTTTGCATTTAAGCTTAAAAGCTTGGTCATAAATAAATCTGACATCCGCTTCCTTGGCTTCATGGGGTAGATTTACCGTTTTTGAAACAGCATTATCTGTGTGCTTTTGAAACGCGGCCTGCATTTTTATATGATCTTCGGGTTTAATGTCATGGGCTGTAACAAAAACCTTTTGAAGATCAGAAGGCACATTGTAATTTCCTTTGACTGTGCCGTTTTCTGCAATTTTTCCCATTAAGGCATCACTGTAGAAATCTTTTTCAATGGCCAGGCGTTTGAAAACCGGGTTCACCTCAATCAACCGGTCATTGTCCATCACCGTTCTGACATAACTCAATGCAAACGCCGGCTCAATACCGCTGGAACAAGCGGCAATGATACTCAAGGTTCCGGTGGGAGCAATGGTTGTTGTGGTGGCATTGCGCATCTGCTGATCTTTTTTGTCTTTAAAAATGCTCAGGTCAAAATTGGGGAAAACACCCCGGACTTTTGCCAGATCACAAGAGGCTTTGTGGGATTCTTTTTGAACAACGGACATGATTTTTTCGGCAAGTGCCAGTGCTTCTTCTGAATCATAGGGGATATCAAGCATGTAGAGCAAGTCTGCAAACCCCATGATTCCCAGACCGATTTTCCGATTTCCCTTGACCATTTCATTGATCTCATCCATGGGGTATTTGGACATATCTATGGTATTGTCCAGGAATCGGACAGCAAGATGGATGGTCTCCCGAAGCTTTTCAAAATCTACTTCAGGTTTGTTTTTTGTTCCTGTGATGAATCGGGTCAGGTTGATGGAACCAAGATTACAGGCCTCCATGGGTAAAAGTGGCTGTTCTCCGCAGGGATTGGTTGATTCAATTTCTCCGAGACCCGGAGTTGAATTAAACCGGTTGATCTCATCTATAAATATTATGCCAGGATCCCCCGTCCCCCATGCCTGTTTTATCAGTTCATTGTAAACTACAGCAGCATTTAGGCGGGAGGTTTTTTTCCCTGAGTGCGGATCAATGAGGTCATACTCTTCTTTTTGGGCCACGGCAGCCATGAATTGATCGGTCACGCCCACGGATATATTAAAGTTGTTTAGTTCTTCTTTATTATTTTTACAGGCGATAAAGGTCATGATATCCGGGTGATCCACCCGAAGGACAGCCATGTTTGCCCCTCTCCTGGTTCCGCCCTGTTTGATCTGTTCCGTGGCTGTATTAAAAATTTTCATAAAGGAGACAGGGCCGGATGCTACACCGCCAGTGGAACCGACCTTGCTGTTTGCAGAGCGCAGCCGGGAAAAGGAAAACCCGGTCCCGCCGCCTGATTTATGTATGGTTGCGGCATTTTTAACTGCGTCAAAAATACCGTCAATGCTGTCTTCCACTGGTAGAACAAAACAGGCTGCCAGTTGTCCCAGGGATCTGCCCGCATTCATCAGGGTTGGAGAGTTGGGCAGGAACCTGAAGTCGGCCATCAGGCTGTAAAATAAATCCTCAAATTTCTGGACATCTGCTTTTTCATCATAATTCTTCTCAGCCTGGGCTATATGGCCAGCCACCCGCCTGAACATATCTTCCGGTGATTCACATACATTTCCGGCTGCATCTTTTTTTAAATAACGCCTTTCCAGAACGGTTTTGGCATTTTCAGTCAAGAAATCAATTTGCTCTGTTTCGGT
>JASFYZ010000373.1:0-12787 GCA_045046665.1 Desulfobacterium sp. | reverse complement strand
TGAGAACAATTTTTTCTTTTTCATAAAAAAAGCTTAAAATATCTTCGTTGGTATATCCAAAGGCTTTAAAAAGAATAGTCACAGGAAACTTCCGGCGACGGTCAATGCGGATATTGACAATATCCTTGGGATCAATCTCCATATCAATCCAGGAGCCCCGGACGGGGATAATCCGTGCCGTATAAACGATTTTACCCGATGAATGATTTTTCCCCTTGTCATGATCAAAAAAAACACCGGAAGATCTGTGAAGCTGACTGACAACAGCGCGCTCTGTTCCGTTAATGATAAAGGTTCCACGTCGGGTCATCAACGGGATGGTTCCAAAATATATTTCCTGCTCTTTGATGTCCCGGATGCTGGTGACACCCGCCTCTTTGTCAACATCATATACAGCAAGTCTAACCCGGATATTTACGGGGATTTCATAAGTCATACCCCTGCTGATACACTCCTGGATGGAATGTTTTATCTCACCAAAGGAATAGGACACATACTCAAGGGAAGACGTTCCGGTAAAATCCTTAATGGGAAAAACGGATTTAAATACCGAATGTATTCCTGTGTCCTCTCTGTTTTCAGGAAGGACATCTCTTTGTAGAAAACGCTCAAAGGAGGTGCGCTGCATTCCGATAAGGTCCGGAATTTCAACGACCTTACTCTTACTTCCAAACTCTTTTCTGATGCGCTTGTGTGCCAGAAGGCTCCCGGTCATGGTATCTCCAAATAATGGTTTATTATAACCGTGAAAGCGGAGACAGAGTCCATAAGACCTTGCCTCCGCATCGTGTGAGTGCAAATTACAATTTTTTTCAAATACTTACATCGTAGGCATTTTATTTAACAGTTACCTGTGCACCAGCACTTTCAAGTTGTTCTTTAACTTTATCAGCTTCTTCTTTGGTAACACCCTCTTTGACTGCCTTGGGAGCACCGTCAACCAGGCCTTTGGCCTCTTTCAGACCCAGACCGGTGATGGCTCGAACTTCTTTAATAACAGCAATCTTCTTGTCACCAGCTGCTTCAAGAATAACATCAAACTCAGTCTGCTCTTCGGCAGCAGCATCTCCAGCCGCCGGAGCAGCCATGGCCATGGCCATGGGGGCCGCGGCAGAAACACCAAATTTTTCTTCAAGTTCTTTCACCAGCTCAGAAAGATCAAGAACGCTCATATTTGCTATGAATTCTACAACATCTTCTTTGGTAACATCACCCATTGTTTATCTCCTTAAACGCACTAAGCGTATTTTAGCATATATATATATTCAAAAATCAAATAAAATCTTAAGCAGCTTCTTTCTGCTCTTTGATGGCATTTACAACATGCAAAAATGCTGTAGGAACGCCACTGAGGACACGAACCATGGAAGTTGGAACCGCATTCATGGCGGACAGGACCGTGGCAAGCATGACTTCTCTTGAAGGCATGGTGGCCAAGGCTTTGATTTCATCCATGGACAGCACTTTGCCGTTCATGGCAGCGGCCTTAATCTCAAGCTTCTTATTGTCCTTGGCAAATTTAACCAGGACCTTTGCAGGCGCAACCGCATCATCCTTGCTGGTGATTATGGCATTGGGACCTTTGAAAGCATCAGCAATTACCGATACGTCAGTTCCCTTGGCTGCCATGGAGAGCAATGTATTTTTCACGACTTCCATGCTGGCACCTTCTTTTCGAAGTTCAGCCCGCAATTCAGTCATGGCCTCAACATCCAACCCCTTGTAATCAACAAGCAGCATAATCTGGGTCTCTGCCAATTTGGCATTCAAGCCCACAACCAATTCTTTTTTTTCAGATAAGTTCAATATTCAAACACCTCCTTCCTAAACGTTAATTTTTCAGAGGTGCCAACTGTGCCAAAACATAACGCTGTCTCGGCAGGCCGGCATCGCCGATTAGACACAAAGCAAGACTTCATGCACCTACTGTCTTGGACAGGCAAACAGTAATCTATTTTATTTATTAAAGCAGAAATAAAATTTTATTTAATTAAAACAGGGTCTATTTTGATGCCAGGTCCCATGGTGGTGGAAACGGTGATATCCTGGACATAGATTCCCTTGCTGGAGGCGGGCTTCAGAGCAACCACTTTTGAGATAAACGCCTTGAGATTCTCGATCAATTTTTCAGCACCAAACGATGCTTTTCCCACAGGGGCATGGATAATACCGGCTTTTTCAACCCTAAAATCAATTTTACCGGCCTTAAGCTCGTTAACAGCCCGGGCTACCTCAAAGGTGACGGTACCGGTCTTGGCGTTAGGCATCAAGCCTCTTGGCCCTAATATACGACCAAGCTTACCCACAGTTCCCATCATATCCGGGGTGGCAAGGGCACGGTCAAAGCCAAACCATCCGCCTTTAATTTTCTCCACAATTTCGTCATTGGCAATGAAATCAGCCCCTGCATCCAGGGCCTCTTTTTCTTTTTCACCCTTGGCAAACACCAGAACTTTAACCTCTTTACCCAGACCGTTGGGAAGAATCACTGTTCCTCGAACCATCTGATCGGCATGTCTTGGATCCACACCCAATTTTACTGCAACATCAACAGTTTCGTCAAATTTTGCAAAGGATGAAGAGAGTGAGATCTCTATAGCTTTATCAAAATCATATCGTGCTTGCCTGTCGATCTTTTTCGTTACGTCTGTATATTTCTTACCATGCTTAGGCATCTTATGTCACTCACTCCTTAATATCGGTTAAACAACCTCTATCCCCATGCTTCTGGCGGTTCCGGCAATAATATTAACAGCAGCGTCAACATCATTGGCATTCAAATCTTCCATTTTCAAATTTGCAATCTCCACCAACTGATCCCGGGAGACTTTTCCCACCTTGTTACGATTGGGTTCACCAGAACCTTTGGCAATATTGGCCGCTTTTCGAAGCAGCATGGAAGCTGGTGGGGTTTTGGTTATAAAGGAAAATGTTCTATCCTGAAAAACGGTAATAACCACCGGGATAATCGAGCCCACATCATTGGCGGTCCGGGCATTAAAGGCCTTGCAAAAGTCCATTATATTCACACCATGCTGACCCAGGGCTGGACCAATTGGCGGAGAGGGATTGGCTTTTCCTGCCACAACCTGAAGTTTAATCTGCGCCATCACTTTTTTTGCCATCTTCTTTTACTCCTGACACATACTTTAATGTTTCTAAGTTTTATACTTTTGTTACCTGAACGAAATCCAGCTCCACAGGTGTTGATCTGCCAAAGATACTGACCAGCACTTTCACCTTGCCTTTTTCCGGACTGACATCTTCCACCGTCCCATTAAAATTAATAAAAGGACCGTCGGTCACCCGGATATCATCTCCAATTTCAAAAAAATATTTAGGCTGGGGTTTAGATTTTCCAAGTTCCATACGCTGGATAATATCGGCAGCTTCTTTTTCAGTGATGGGCGCAGGTCTGTTCTTGCCCCCCAGGAACCCGGTCACCTTGGCTGTGGATGTAACGATATGCCAAGTTTCATCATTGAGTTCCATGTTCACCAGAATATATCCTGGATAAAATTTCCGAGAAGACTCTTTCTTCTTGCCGTTTACAAGCTCAACCACATGTTCTGTGGGGACCAGAACCTCACCAAATTTTCCAGAACACCTTGCGTTCTTAATCTGGTCTTCCAGCGCCAGTTTCACCTTTTGCTCATAGCCCGAATACACATGAACTACATACCATTTGAGAGACAATTTCAACTCCCTATCTTATGCCAGAACAATCTGAACAAGCTTGGATAAACTGATATCCACTAACCCGAGAAACGCACCAAGAATAAATACCAGGATGATAACCACAAGAGTAGAACCCGCTGTTTGCTTACGCGAGGGCCACGTCACCTTCTTTAACTCCACACGGACTTCCCTTAAAAATTCCATCCACTTTTGAATGAAATTGGGATCCGAAGGAGCTGCAACCACTGCCGGACGGCTATCCTCACGTTTCTGACCCGCTTTGACAGGAGACGCTGCCGGGCTGTTATTTTCGCTGGTTGGCACTCCTGGAGATGTCTCACGTTTTCGAGCCTTGTCCGGTGATACTTTTTTTTTCTGTAACCGTGCCATAGCGCTCCTGATCAAATACAGCGGCGTTTAATTTACACCCCACTGTATTTTCTATCTTAAAGTTACACAACCAAACAACAATTCACAAACAAGAATGGCAGGTCAGGAGGGAGTCGAACCCCCAGCATCCGGATTTGGAGTCCGGCGCTCTACCAATTAGAGCTACTGACCTGCATTAACAGACAAAACTGAATAATTAACTCGATTCTATTACATCAGCACACAGCCTACTTGGTTTCTTTGTGCAGGACATGCTTTTTGCAGAATCGACAATACTTCGCAAATTCAAGTTTGTCCGGTGTAGTTCGTTTATTTTTCGTCGTTGTGTAGTTCTTTCGCTTGCACTCTGTACATGAAAGCGTAATAATTACTCTTGCCACAAGAAACTCCCTTAGATTCTATTCGATAATTTCGCCAATAACACCTGCGCCAACGGTACGACCACCTTCTCTGATGGCAAAGCGAAGTTCTTTCTCCATGGCAATGGGGGCAATCAATTCCGCAGAAATGCTTGCATTATCACCAGGCATGATCATCTCAACACCTTCAGCCAAGCTCAGAATACCCGTCACATCGGTGGTTCTAAAGAAAAACTGGGGACGGTATCCGCTAAAGAATGGGGTATGACGTCCACCCTCTTCCTTGCTCAGGCAATAAATCTCCGCCTTAAACTTGGTATAGGGCTTAATGGAGCCGGGCTTTGCAACAACCTGACCTCTTTCAACAGCATCCCGCTTAGTTCCCCTCAGAAGCAACCCAACATTGTCACCAGCCCGTCCTTCATCAAGGAGCTTTCTAAACATCTCAACACCGGTGCAAATTGTCTTGGTGGTCTCACGAATACCCACCAACTCAACTTCTTCGCCCGTTTTAACCACACCACGTTCAATACGGCCAGTCACAACAGTACCACGACCAGATATACTGAATACATCTTCAATGGGCATAAGAAAGTCTTTATCCGTGTCACGCACGGGCTCTTCCACATAGGAATCCAGCACATTCAAAAGCTCAGCAATACACTTGGCATCCTCACCACCGGCATCATCACACTCCAGGGCTTTCAGAGCAGACCCTCTCACGATAGGAGTATCATCTCCAGGGAAGTCATATTTATCCAGCAATTCCTGAAGCTCCATTTCCACTAATTCTATGAGCTCTTCGTCATCCACCATGTCGCATTTATTCAAGAACACAACAATACTGGGAACACCTACTTGGCGAGCAAGAAGAATATGTTCCCGGGTCTGGGGCATGGGACCATCATCGGCACTCACCACCAAAATAGCACCATCCATCTGGGCCGCGCCAGTGATCATATTTTTAATATAATCCGCATGACCAGGGCAATCCACATGGGCATAATGCCGATTGGCAGTCTCGTATTCTACATGAGCCGTTGCAATGGTAATCCCTCGCTCACGTTCTTCAGGGGCCTTGTCAATCTCGTCAAAGGGGACATATGTGCCATGCCCCGCAAGAGCCGCATGCTTGGTAATTGCAGCAGTAAGAGTGGTTTTACCATGGTCAATGTGACCGATGGTTCCGATATTGACATGCGGTTTGGTCCGCTCAAATTTTTCTTTTGCCATTTTTAAACAGATCCTCCCTGGTGGGGTGGAGCCCATGAACGGATTCGAACCGTTGAACCTCTTCCTTACCAAGGAAGCGCTCTACCTACTGAGCTACATGGGCAAATTCCACTAAATAACACGACACAACTATTTTATTATGAAGGAATCAAAATAAAGGTGTGGAGCGGGAGACGAGGTTCGAACTCGCGACATTCAGCTTGGAAGGCTGAAGCTCTACCAACTGAGCTACTCCCGCTTTTATAAGGAACAACTTTTTGAAAAACAGTTGAATCCTCGAAGCATACATTCTATGCAGTATGCGACCCCTAAACTTTGAGATCTCCTACACGAACACGTTTGTGGTGGTGGGGGGAGGATTTGAACCTCCGAAGGCTGAGCCGTCAGATTTACAGTCTGATCCCTTTGACCACTCGGGAACCCCACCATTACATTTTTTGGAGCCGATACCCCGAATCGAACGGAGGACATTCTCATTACAAGTGAGATGCTCTACCAACTGAGCTATATCGGCATCATTCCGCAAATGTTCTGTCTTGCGAAAGACCCGGGGATAATAACAAAGCACCCCCCATCTGGCAATCCCCGCAAAAACCTACAATAAGCATTGAACAGCAGTAAAAGCAAAACAATCAGCTATTTCTTTTAATTTCACCAAAAAAATGCTTTTTTCACTGTTTAACGCCATTTTTCATATTCAACCCATTTTTTAACCACAAAACAACCCCACTTGATGTCCCTTCATTGGATTCGTATTTACTTGACACCTCTTTGTTATTCCGATAACAATAATTCTTGTGAATATGCTTTGGAGCCTGCACCTTTGACCATCCCGGTCACTTGATGGCCCCAGGGGACTTGGCCTGTCTTATTATTGATCGTATACCCAAGATCAATGATTCATGCAATCCACCGGGGGCACACCCTGTAATCAGGCCCCGGAAATGTTGTTAATTTAAGCCAGTACCCACCCATATAAACCCTTGACAAAAAAGCGATTCACCGTCACCTCAACCCAAAATCAATACTTAGAGACGATGATAACATCATGGATAAAAATAATATTCGCACGAGCCTGAAAGTTGCCACACTGATCAGTATACTTTATCTCACCGGTTGTGCCCATACAATGAACACCGCTTCCACTGCCCCCCCCGACCATCCGCCCGCATCCTCCCTTTCCGGTTTAAAGCCATCAACCGTCCACGAACGTTTCTTGACGGGTATTTCCAATGCCGAGGAGAACCAGGAAACAGCCTCATCTACAGAGGCTGACACAACAACAGGGACAGTTTCCCTTCCCCCCCATCCAGAAGACGTGTCCTGCCGAATGGCCCAGGAAGGCATTGACCATGCCCTGGAGCTGTGTGAGTCTGCCCAAAATTTCTGGGAAGCAGGCGAGCTTGAAAGTGCACTCAATGAACTGGATATTGCCTATGCCACCATTCTGGATCTGGATCTCAAGGACCAAGCAAACCTGAATCAGCAAAAGGAAGACCTTCGGTACATGATTGCCAAACGCATCCTTGAAATCCATGCGTCCCGCCACATTGTGGTAACCGGAAAGCACAACGCTATCCCCTTGATCCTCAACGCCCATGTCAAAAAAGAAATTGCCCGGTTCACCGGCCCAGAAAAAAAATTTTTTATCCGGTCCATGAGAAGAGCTGGCCGCTACCGTCCTTACATTGTGGCTGAACTTAAAAAAGCAGGTCTCCCCGAAGAGCTTTCCTGGCTTCCCCTCATCGAAAGCGGATTTGTCGTCACAGCCCTTTCCCATGCCCGGGCATTGGGGTTGTGGCAATTTATCCCCTCAACCGGTTATAAATTCGGGCTGGAACGGAACTATTTCGTTGATGAACGCCTTGATCCGGAAAAAGCCACCCAGGCAGCCATTGCCTACCTTTCTGAGCTTCATAATATTTTTGGAGACTGGGCCACGGTTCTTGCCGCATATAACTGCGGAGAAGGAAGGGTTTTAAGAACCATCAGAAAACAAAAAACAAATTACCTTGATAATTTCTGGGATCTCTATGAGAAATTGCCTCGGGAAACCGCACGGTATGTTCCCCGCTTTCTGGCCACCCTCCACATTTTAAAGGACCTTAAAAAATATAACATTGACCCCGGAGAGATCAATTCTCCCATCCCCTATGAAGTTTTTACGGTGAAAAAACAGGTCTATCTTAAAAACATTGCCACTGCCATGAATATCCCCCTTAACTCCCTCAAGGCACTGAATCCAGAATTAAGGTACGCACTTTTACCTGCCGATCCCTATGATCTTCGAATCCCCGCATCAGGGGCCGATCAGTTTCTTGCCCGCTTTAAATCCATGAAGCCATCCAGAACGTCTTCCCCTGCAAAAAAATATGTGTACCATCGCATCAAAAGAGGACAGACCCTCTCCTCCATTGCCAAGTCCTACGGCACCACCGTGAAAACCATAACCACTTGCAATGGCGTGTCCACCCGCTCTGTACTGAGAATAGGCAAGGTACTGAAAATTCCATCAAACAAAATTCAACGGCGCACCGTTTCCAGCTCCAAAAAGACAAAAACCCGTCGTTCCTCCGTAAAATACACCGTGAGACCCGGGGATAATCTCTGGATTATTGCCAACAAATACGGCACCACCACCAAACGTATTCAGACGACCAACCACCTTCGTTCCACCCAGTTACACATCGGCCAGAAGCTCACCATTCCGGGGACCTCATCTGCAAAAGCAAGCAAAAGAAAGAAAAGAGTGTCCTACCGGGTGAAATCCGGAGATAATCCCTTTACAATTGCACAAAAATATAATATGACACTCCAGCGTCTGCTTTCATTGAACCATCTCAACTCAAAAAGCAGGATCTACCCAGGACAAAAACTCCTGGTGGAATAAACAACAAAAGCCCCCGTAGCTCAGTGGATAGAGCATTGGATTCCTAATCCATGTGCGCAAGTTCGATTCTTGCCGGGGGCACCATCTTTAAAGCTTTACCAATCACGCCTTTCAGTGTTTTTTCTTCAGTCACATCAAATCCCATATTTTGAAATTTTAATGGAAAAAGTTGACACTTATTTGACATTTTTTTTGAATTTAAAGAATTTACTATAGCTATCAACCTGATGTGCACCAAATGCAAAAAGACCCTCAAATGTTCCTGCGGCACCCCCTGAAGCATAGCGGTAAGTACCGTATCCGTGGCAAGACGATCCAAGGATGGAAATCAGGAACGGCACTTACATTGTCTACAGCAAAAGCGGCAGAGATACTTTAACCCACCTAAATGGATGACTTTTCAATTTTAAAGGTAAATATCACCCATGATTTTATGGGCTTTTGCCATATTGAAACCTGCCCTCCCCTAAATCCATTATAAGCAGACACTATGAATAACCAGCTAAATTCACATACAATAAAATTTATCGGAGGAATCCATGAATTCAATCTGTATTTTTCTGGGAGCCAACCCCGGCACGGTCCAAGTTTACGCCCAAGCAACTAAACAAATGGGTAGAGAATTAGCCACACGGGGCATCACCTGCGTGTATGGTGGCTCCAATACAGGCCTTATGAAACTATTGGCAGACAGTGCCTTGGAGTCTGGCGGTAAGGTGATTGGTGTCACCGTACAGGCTTTAAAAGACAAAGAGATTTTCCACCCAGATTTGACGGAACTTCATGTAGTTGCCACCATGCATGAGCGAAAAGCCCTTATGGCCGAACTCTCGGATGGATTTGTGGCCCTTCCGGGTGGAATTGGCACCTTTGAAGAATTTTTTGAAGTGTATACCTGGGGCAAACTGGGTTTCCACTCTAAACCATGCGGACTCCTCAACATAAATAACTATTATGCACCGATGGATGTTCTGTTAGACAATGCAGAACGAGAAGGGTTTTTGGCAACCTCTGATCGGAACATGGTAATACGTGCAGATAATCCAGTCGATATGTTGGATCTGATGGTCAACAGATAGGAACTGCTTAAGGACTGAGAACGGGTATGTTGTTTGCCCAGGAAAACCGGTGACAGTTTTGACCATGACACAGCCCTGACAGGCGATGACCTTATTGAGTATGTGGATGGAAAACTGTTCCCGTACCTGAGAGGCTTTACACAAAGAGCCCCTTCATCTGAGACCATTGAATATAAGATTGCTGAAATCTTCAGCGAGATCAAAAACAAATTCAACAGTGCTTATTCCTAGGTGATGCACTGGAATTGATGGATCAGTTGCACTTCCGGTCCCAGAAAGAGAAACATGAATTGCCCACCTCTACGAAGCTGAAACCCGTGCAGAACTCATTGACCCTGTCCTTGCCAATGCAGGATTGGGAAAAAATCGGCGACAGCAGTCCTCGGAGGCGGTATGATTCCATTTTCTATCTTCGTTGTGGCAGATATTTACTGCCATGTGGGTTATATCATATTCCCTGTGGTATCTTACAAACTCCTGGAGTATATTGCATTCCAATTAACACATTTTAATTTTGAAATTAACGTAACCAAGAAACCTCCTTGATATTACAGGGAAAGTCCCCCCTACAGCCAATTCACGCCATTGGGTTCCTGATCCATGGCTCAACTTCTATTCCTGCCGGGGCACTCCCATTATAAGTGAAAAATCATGCCTGAAAATTTTACAAAGCCCGAACTGCTCGCTCCAGCCGGAAATTTTGAAAAGCTGGAAGTGGCCATCCATTATGGTGCCGACGCTGTTTATCTTGCCGGAAAAGATTTCAGCCTGAGAAATCTCACCCATAATTTCACAGAATCGGAAATGGCAGATGCCATACACCTGGCCCATGATCATGGGATAAAGGTCTATGTGGCCTGCAATATTTACTCCAGAAACCATGAACAGGAAAAACTGGCACGTTTCCTTGAGAATATAGGGAAAATGGCTCCCGATGCCGTGATTATTGCCGACCCGGGTATCGTCTTTCTTGCCAGGAAACTCATTCCCCAGGTGGATATTCATCTGAGCACCCAGTCCAACACCACCAACTACAATACCCTGGAATTCTGGAAACAGGCTGGGGTGACAAGGGTAAACCTGGCCCGGGAACTCAGCCTCAAGGAGATCCACGAAATCTCCACACAAAACATCCTGGAAACAGAGACCTTTATCCACGGTGCCATGTGCATTTCCTACTCCGGTCGATGCCTTTTAAGTAATTTTTTAACCCAGCGGGACAGCAATAGAGGGGCTTGCAGCCATCCTTGCCGATGGAAATACCGGTTGGAAGAAGAGCAACGCCCGGGTCAGTACCACCCGATCATGGAGGATGAAAGGGGCACCTACATATTCAACTCCAAGGATCTTTGCATGATCCAGTTCATCCCCGAACTTATGAAGGCTGGCATCACTTCCTTGAAAATTGAGGGCAGAATGAAGGGGATCAGCTACCTGGCTGCGGTGGTAAAAACCTATAGAGAGGCCATTGATGCCTATGCCCAATCCCCTGAAACATTTCATGTTGCCGATCAGTGGAAAAGGGAACTCGGGCTTGTGTACCACCGGGAGTACAGCACGGGATTTTATTTTAATTCACCCGATGAAATCGTGCCCAATTATGCCAACCATCATACCGGTCTGATCCATGCATTCATTGGACGGGCCCGGAGCTGTGAATCCGGTCATCATGTCACCTTGGATGTAAAAAATAAAATTTCCCAGGGAGATGAGGTAGAAATAATGATCCCCCGGGGAACACCTGTGAAAAGCCGTGTTAAAAAAATAACAGATCCATTGGGAATGATCATTGAGCATGGTCAACCCAACTCCAGATCAACCCTGGAGCTGGAACATAACTGTCGGCCAGGGGATATTATTCGAAAAACCAGTTTTCCCAGTTAGCCATGGGGGTCAGACTTGCGTTTGTCCGGAGATAATCTCCATGGAATTGTATGATAATAATGTGGGGGAAATGGGAATGCGCCAACCTGGATCAGGTGTAGATCATCTTAAAGGGGATGGGGGGATATTTACAGACCCCGGGGCGGGGAATTATCTGTTCCAGGGACACCGTCAACCAATTGGTGTCGGGATTTAATTCACGAAGCCGTCCCCCCTCGGGGGGCAAGGAGTGAGAGGTGTAGTCGTAATTTGCATTAAAGATACACACCATTTTTTTACCCTCCTTGGCAATGGCATAATTTTTGGTAAAGCTGTTCTGGGTAATCATGGCAGTTCTGGCAATTTCCCTGACCTCATCCCTTGAAAACCTGGCCAGCACAAATTTAGATAACCCGCGCTCCCCCAGCTTGAGCAAGGCCCGGGATTCACTGCTGCCTACATATACGGTCTTAATGCCCCTTATTTTTCGAAGATATTGGGCTGCCACAATGGCGGCGGTGCGCCGTCCCCCGGCCATCAGGGGTACCCCGTGGTACTCAAAAAACTTTTTTTGAAAATTTTCTGCGTACTTGTCCCCTTTTTCATAGAGATCTTTGGAAATATATCTCAAATAAATGGCAAGATCTTCAGCCGCATCAGCAATGGGCCAATCAACCCGCACATGGAAATGGGTCAGGGCATAACGGCTCTTGGCATTCACATCCCGCTGGACCAGCAGGGCATAATCCACGGGCAACAGAGATCGCATAAAATCAAAAAATCCATCGGTTTCCAGGAATTTAACATTGCGATTAAAATCCATCACACTGGGAAATTCCTTGTGCTTCAAAAGATTGGTCTTGGTGGTTTTATTAATATCAAAAAAACGGATATATTTTTTATGCTGATCATCAACGACATCTTCCAGAAACAGAATCAAAAATGAATTCTGACACTCAAACTCAACACTGGGAATCCTTGCACGGGGTTTCATCTCCCGGGTTTCCACAAAGGGATACCGCTTATTCTCCCTTAAAAAATTATGGTATGAATCCACAAGAGAATACTCAATAACAAATTGATCCATCTCATCCCGGAGGACCTCATAATAGGATCGTCGCAGTTTTTCATCCCGGCTCAACGCATCTCTGGGGCAGCAAAATTCCATATTATATATTACCTGATTCCTCCAGGGCGGTCACACCCGGCAATGCACGTCCCTCCATGAGATGGAGAAAGGCCCCCCCTCCTGTTGAGATGTAATCTATTTTTTCCGCCACCTGGCACACGCTTAC
>JASFYZ010000372.1:0-4720 GCA_045046665.1 Desulfobacterium sp. | reverse complement strand
AGGGCGGGGTCAGCAAGGATGGGGTTGCCAAGGACATCCATTCCGTTTTTTCCTTCTTTTGCCGGTGTTTTCTCGGCAAGGAAGGCACCTATGCTGACATAGGGAATTTCTCCCCGATCCCTGAAATCAATGGTGCCGTCTTCCTGTATTTTACCAGGGTTTGTAAAATCGTTTTCAAAATGAAACTTTATGGAACCGTTTTCACTGGATACAGGTTTCTCCCCCTTTGCGACTATCAGGCTTTGAACCTCTGTTTTTAGGCGCAAAATCCCCTCTTCAATGGCTTTGTCTTCGACAATGCCAAAAATGATATTCTGTTCCTGCAGAAAGTCCATGAGGCTGGAAAGGGTGAGAATATCTGGTAAGTCCATTCCTTTTATTTTTTGAATCGATGCCGTTGTCAGATCTTTTGAAAATGAAAGTTCGATATATGCATTTAAAGAGGTGTCCGCATCTTGATTCAAGGCATTTGTTTTTTGAAGATCTGTGTCAATGGCGATGCCTGGCTGTGACGTCAGGGCGAGGGTTAAAATTTTTTGAACAAGATCTGAAGAGGCGTTACCGGGCGAATCCGTTGCAGCATCAACAGCAACAGCAGCAGCAGCAACAGCAGCAGCAGCAACAGCAGCAGCAGTGCCAGTAGCGATAGCGCTTGTCGTCGCCACTGCTGTCTTGGATTCTTTTAAAATAAGGGCGTGTAAATCAAGGATAAATGGATTAAGATTTAGCTTTGATGCGCTTGCGTCAAACAGGGCTTTGATATAGTCGCACAGTATCAAAAACTCATTTCCAAGGCCATCTGGTGTGACAGGAATATCGTTTTTCTCTATTCTTTTCCCAAGGGTGAAGTCTTTGTCCGGGGCCTTTTGTTTGAGCGCTTTTCTTAAAGTGGAGTTGCGCATCAATCTTTCCGCTTTTTTTTCAGCAATGAGTTTTTGACAGGCCTCATTCTTTTTTTTCAATTTCTGAGCAATTTTAAGCAGCTGCTGGTTTTGGTGGGTGGTGACCCGCTTTAATTGCTGGCGTTTCATGGACCGCCGAAACTGAACCAGGCAGTTTTTTGCCTGATTGAGAAGGTCTTCATCCTGGAATGGGTAAATGATGCAGGAATTAATCCCCCCCTTATTGATGGCCCGGATCACCATGTCCGGCTCGTCTGCTGGTACCATCAGCATTCGTTGGGTCATGGGGGAAATTGTCTTTGCATGCTTGTGTATGTCATCCCCTTCCATCTTTGGTAATTTGAAGCTTGCGATAAACAGGTCAAAGGGGGAGGATTTGGATTCTTCCAGCCGTAAAAGCGCCTGTTTTGAAACGACTTCGCAATGAACATCAAACCCAACTTTAGTGAGGATGCCCCTGGCATGGTTGCTTATGGATTCATTGCTTTCGAGAATGAGGATTTTGGGTTTTTTGGTATCAGTCATCGGCCTGTCCAATATTACCGGAGGGTGGTGTCGATTTTCCTTTAAGCGGACGTGTCATCTCAAATCCGTTTCCCAGGGCCAGATCGTTAAAATCGTTGAACAATGCGGTTATGGTTTTTGAACACAAAGTATTTAGCATTTCCTGGCCTTGTTCACCAAGGGGGGCCAAGGTTGCCTGCAATTGTTCCATAATTTGGGCTGGGCCGAGAACCTGATGGGAGGTCAATCCTTTGAGTTGTGCATCAATGGATTCGATTTGTGTATCAATGGAGATTATTTCTTTGTCATGGGTTTTGGCTGTTTCCATGAGCTCACAGTTTAATTCATACAAGGTGGCATTTTGTTTTTTTGCAAGGGTAATGAGGGCTTTGTTTTCCAGAAACCGTTCATATTGTTCAATCCCGGATCGTATGGCCACTAGTAGTTCATCATTGTCCCATGGTTTTGAGATATACCTTTGGACAGCGCCCTTGTTCACGGCATTGATGATGGTTTCCATTTGTGAATATCCGGTTATCAGAAAACGAATGGTTTCGGGATGGAGTGTTTTTGCATGCTCAAGGAATTGGGTGCCCTCCATTCCGGGCATTTTTTGGTCTGAAATAATTAGGGAAAATGGCTGGGGGGCTGATTTCAGAATCTCCAGAGCGGATTCACCACTGTTGGCATATACCGATTCAAGCTTCTCCATTTCAAGCAGCCGTCGAAGGGCCTTGCCAACCTGGGGTTCATCGTCCACCACCAGGACTTTGTGGGAATGGGCCGATGTCATTTGTTCACTCCCGGGGATAGGAGGAAATCCAGAAGGAGAAGGCAGGTCAGTGTTTCAGAGAAATTTTCAGGCATGTTCCGGTCTTTTAGGTGTTTTTTTACTAACATTCCCGGCTCCAACTATCTATAAACCATTGCCATGGTGGTATAAAACAATGAAAATTACTATCTGTTTACTCTAACTTTTATTATTTTGAAAAGCAATGATAATTCATTCCCATGGTCATATCCACGGGAGAACTGTCTGTCTGGCCGTTCTGGCTTAGCTTATTTCATTTGCGGTTCTTAAGTTACTTGACAAGGTATGCACTGATTTATTAGGTATGACTCAAGTCTTCATCAGGGGTCCGTCAATCTATATTATAAGGAGTCTGTCCCATGACCGATATCAGCGGTGATTGCCCATCTCTCACAAAAGAGGAAAAAGCAAGTTTTGTCGTTGACATGTTTACTCGAATTGTTGTTCATTACGGACTTTGGTTTGCAGAGGTTCGTCACCAGATGGGCATGGAAAAAGCTCTGAAAATTCTGGATACGGCAACTCAAAAAACGGTTGGCATTGGGTTGAAGCGGTTGGCAAAGGAATTGGGGTTTGAAATCGAAAACGGATTGCCAAAGGCATTGCTGGATATGGATGAAAATGCCATGGACCGTTTGATGAAAGCCGTGGCAAAAAACTGGCTGGTGAATGATGGGGTCTGGTTCCAGGCAGTGGAGTTTGAACATGGGATGAATGATGCCAAACGATGTAATGATTCCTGCTGGGCACAGTTTTCCCCCTATGAGGCCCATGCCATTAAGAAAATTTTAAATCTGGGAGAAGCGCCGGGGCTTGTCGGATTGAAAAAAGCCTTGAATTTCAGGATGTATTCCCTCATAAATACACAATCAATTGTTGACGAGGGAGCTGAAAGTTTTGTATTCCAGATGAATGAATGTCGGGTACAAAGGGCAAGGATAATGAAAAAACTGGATGATTATCCGTGCAAGTCTGCAGGCCTGGTAGAATATACATATTTTGCAACAGCAGTTGATCCACGGATTAAAACCCAATGTATCGGGTGTCCGCCGGATGACCATCCAGATGATTGGTTTTGTGCGTGGCGTTTTAGCCTGTAAAAAGAGGCGTTAGGTGCCAATAATAGTTTATAAGAATATAAGAATCGCTTAAATATAAAGGAAGGGATTGATCTATGGGAGTTACAGCAGACAAGATCCAGGAACTTAAGTTAAAGGAAGAAAAGATTTTAGGAATGGGGGGAGAAAAGGCACTTGCCAAACGCCGTGATAATGGAAAACTCAATGCCAGGGAACGGCTTGCTCTCCTGTTTGACAAGGGAAGTTTCAGGGAAGTGGATATGTTTGTCACACACCGGTGCACCAATTTTGGCATGGAAAGCAAAGAGATCCCTGCCGACGGGGTGATCACAGGCCACGGCAAGGTGGACGGCCGCATCGTTTTTGCCTATGCCCAGGATTTCACCGCCAGGGCCGGGTCCCTTGGGGAGATGCATGCCAAAAAAATCTGCAAGGTGATGGACATGGCCTTGAAAACAGGGTCTCCCATCATCGGTATGAATGATTCTGGAGGGGCCAGAATTCAAGAAGGAATTGATGCCCTGTCCGGGTACGGGGAGATATTTTTTCGTAACTCAGCCGCTTCCGGGGTGATCCCCCAGATTTCCGCCATAATGGGACCCACTGCGGGTGGGGCTGTTTATTCCCCTGCCATGACCGACTTTATTTTCATGGTCAAAGAATCCAGCTACATGTTTATCACAGGGCCCAATGTGATCAAGGCGGTGACAGGAGAAGAGATCTCCTTTGAGGATCTGGGCGGAGCCATGACCCACAACGAAAAATCCGGTGTGGCCCAGTTTGCCTGCGAATCCGATGAAGACTGCATCTTAAATATTAGAAAACTGCTGTCCTATCTGCCCGCAAATAATATGGAAGATCCGCCCATGACGGTTCCCACAGATGATCCCAACCGCATGGATGCTTCTTTGGATACCATCATCCCGGACAACCCAAATCGATCCTATGACATAAAGAAAGTGATTACCTCCATTGTGGATGATGGAACTTATTTTGAACCCCATCAATATTTTGCCAAAAATATTGTGATTTGTTTTGCCAGGCTTAATGGCCGGTCCATCGGTATCATTGCCAACCAGCCCAATAACATGGCCGGGTGTCTCGACATCAATGCATCGGACAAGGCGACAAGGTTTATTCGATTTTGCGATTCTTTTAATATTCCTTTGCTCACCATTGCCGATGTGCCGGGATATCTGCCCGGAAGCGATCAGGAATGGGGGGGGATCATCCGTCATGGTGCCAAACTGCTCTGGTGCTATTCCGAGGCCACCGTGCCCAAACTCTTGTTGATCACACGCAAGGATTACGGCGGATCCTATCTTGCCATGTGTTCCCAGCACCTGGGGGCAGACATGGTCTTTGCCTGGCCCACAGCCCAGATTGCCGTTATGGGGGCAGAAGGGGCGGCCAATATCATCCAT